>JAHZEF010000030.1:6028-18562 GCA_019422005.1 Clostridiales bacterium | reverse complement strand
TGCGGCTGAGGATACAGATGTCGCGGGTCCGGTAGCGCAGCAGCGGAAACGCCTCCTTGGTGATGGAGGTGAACACCAGCTCGCCCTTTGCGCCTTCAGGCAGCACTTCCCCGGTGTTGGGATCGATGATTTCAGCGATGAAGTGATCCTCGTTGATATGCATGCCCGTCTGCTCGCTGCATTCGAATGCCACGCCCGGGCCGGAGGTCTCGGTCAGACCGTAGATATCGTAGGCCTTGATGCCCAGTTTCTGCTCGATATCCCTGCGCATTTCCTCACTCCAGGCTTCCGCGCCGAAAATGCCGGCCTTCAGGCGGATCTGGTCGCGGAGGCCGCGCTCCTCGATGGACTCCGCCAGGTAGGCGGCGTAAGAGGGCGTGCAGCAGAGGATGGTGGAGCCGAGATCCACCATGAACTGCAGCTGCCGGTCCGTATTGCCCGAGGACATGGGCAGCGTCAGGCAGCCTACCTTGTGGCTGCCGCCGTTGAGGCCGGGGCCGCCGGTGAACAGGCCATAGCCGTAGGAGACGTGGCAGACGTCCTCCCGGGTGCCGCCGGCGGCGACGATGGCGCGGGCGCAGCAGTCCTCCCAGAGATCGATGTCGTGCTGGGTGTAGAAGGCGACGACGCGCTTGCCGGTGGTGCCGGAGGTGGACTGGATCCGAACGCAGTCCCCCAGCGGCCTGGCCAGCAGACCGTAGGGATATGCCTCGCGCAGATCGTCTTTTGTCAGGAAGGGGAGCTTGTGCAGATCGTCCACGCTCTGCACGTCGTCGGGCGTGACGCCTGCTTCCTCCATTTTTTTGCGGTAATACGGCACGTTGTCCCAGACATGGCGGACCTGCCGGAGCAGCCGCTCATTCTGCCAGGCGAGGATTTGCTCACGGGAAGCGGTTTCAATTTCCGGTTGATAATAGTTGGGCATATGATACGTTCTCCTTGTGTCTCTTTCAGGAATTTCTGCCGAGGGTAAAGGCTTTTTGATTCAGCTCCAGGAATCTGGCGGGGACGCTCTGCCCGATGGCCTGCATCCAGTCGTCCAGAGGGAAGTCAAAGTAATTGGAGAGATGGCCCATCAGTACGATATTGACAGCCTTGGCGCTGCCGGCCTCTTCGGCCAGCTTCAGCGCGTCGAACGCGTCCACATCCAGCCCGGCGGCCTGCATCTTCTCCACCAGATTCCGGGGATACTCCGCCGCTCCGGTGATGACGGGCATGGGGTTGATCTGCTGCGTATTGGTGACAATCCTGCCGCCCGGTTTCAGATATTCGGTCCAGCGGGCTGCCTCCAGCAGCTCAAAGGAAACGATAAAATCCGCCTCCCCCCGGTCGATGATGGGGGAATAGACCTTGTCGCCGAAACGGACGTAGGTGACGACGCTGCCGCCGCGCTGGCTCATGCCGTGAACCTCGGAGACCTTGATGTCATAGCCGCGGGTCAGGAGCAGGCGGCCCAGCAGCTTGGAAGCCAGCAGGCTTCCCTGACCGCCGACGCCGACGATCATAATGTTTTTCGTTTCCATGTTCAGTCCTCCTTCGGGGCGCGCAGGGCGTCGAATTTGCACAGCTGCTCACAGACGCCGCAGCCGGTGCAGAGGGTATTGTCGATCCGCGCCTTGCCGTCTGCCATGCTGATGGCGGGGCAGCCGATTTTCATGCACATTTTGCAGCTTTTGCATTTGGCGGGATCGACGGCCAGAGGCGCCTGGTGCTTCACGTATTTGAGAAGCGCGCACGGGCGGCGGGAGATGATGACCGACGGCTCCGCGGCCTCCAGCTCCTCCTGAACCGCGGCGTCGCAGGCTGCCAGATCGTACGGGTCCACCACCCGGACACGGCGGATTCCCACGGCCCGGCAGAGGCTCTCCAGATCAATTTTGGTGCAGGGATCGCCCTTGAGGTTATAGCCGGTGGTGGGATTCTGCTGATGGCCGGTCATGCCGGTGATGGAATTGTCGAGAATGATGACGGTGGAGTTGGATTCATTATAGGCCACATTGACCAGCCCGGTGATGCCGGAATGCATGAATGTGGAATCCCCGATGACCGCGACGGTTCGGCTGTCCGCCGCCCCGCCGCTGGCCTTGTTGTATCCGTGGAGGCTGGAAACGGAAGCGCCCATGCAGACGGTGGTGTCGATGGCGGCCAGAGGCGGGACAGCGCCCAGCGTATAGCAGCCGATATCGCCCATTACGGTCAGCTTGTGCTTTGCCAGCGTGTAGAACAGCCCGCGATGGGGACATCCCGCGCACATGACGGGGGGCCGGGCGGGAATGGATTCGTCCAGCCTGACGCCGGCCCGGGGCTCCAGAGCCAGCTTGTCTGCCACCACGTTCTGGCTCAGTTCATCCATACAGGAGAAGAGCTCCTTGCCGGAGACGCGGATGCCCAGGCTGCGGCAATGCTCTTCGATGAAGCCGTCCAGCTCCTCCACCACCACAACCTGCTTGACGGCGGCGGCAAAGTTCAGAATTGCCTCCACCGGCAGCGGGTGGATCATGCCGAGTTTCAAAACCGGATATGTATCGCCGCAGGCCTCCTTTACATACTGGTAGCTGGTGGAGGAGGTGATGATGCCGAGTTCATGGTTGGCGCCGTTCTGCCAGACGTTGATCAGGGTGGATTCGGCGTACTGGGTCAGGGCTTCGGTGCGCGCTTCCACCACCGGATGGCGGCGCTTGGCGTTGCCGGGCATCATAATATACTTCTGCGGCTGCTTCTCGTAGGGGCGGGGCGCGGGTTCTGTGCGGTCGCCGGTCTCCACGACGCTCTGGGAATGGGAGACGCGGGTACACATCTTGATCAGGACCGGCGTGTCGAACTGCTCGGAGAGCGTATAGGCCAGCTTGGTGAATTCCAGCGCCTCGGCCGAGTCGGCCGGCTCCAGCATGGGCAGCTTGGCCGCCTTGGCATAATGGCGGGAATCCTGCTCATTTTGCGAGCTGTGCATGCCGGCGTCGTCGGCCACGCCGATCACCAGGCCGGCGTTGACGCCGGTATAGGACAAGGTGAACAGCGGATCGGCCGCCACGTTCAGGCCTACGTGCTTCATGGCGCAGAAGCTGCGGCGGCCGGCAAGGCAGGCGCCGAAAGCGGCTTCCATGGCCACCTTCTCATTGGGCGCCCATTCTGCATAGATTTCCGGGTATTTGGCAGCGGCCTCTGTGATTTCGGTGCTGGGCGTTCCCGGATAGCTGGATACGAAGCTGCAGCCCGCCTCATAGAGACCTCTGGCAACGGCTTCGTTGCCGAGCATCAGCGTTTTCATGGCATTTCCTCCTTAAGTTTGGGTCTGGTCACCGATGGAGTCCTTTACCGAGACGACAACCTTCCGGTCGTAGCAGGAAAAGACCCGGGCGATGTGATCGGGCCGCGGCGGCCTGGTCAGCAGGCTGACGACGGGGACAAGGACCAGTCCGGCGAGCATGCAGAACGCGCCGGCATTGATGGGAGACTGGAGCAAAGCGGGGAAGCTGGAACCCACGAAAATATTGGCCAGCATGAATACAGTGGAAAATACGAAACTGACCCAGCAGGCAGCCCGGGTGGTTCGCTTCCAGTACAGGCCGTAGAGGAACGGCGCCAGGAACGCGCCGGCCAGCGCGCCCCAGCTGACGCCCATCAGCTGCGCAATGAACGTCACGCTGGATTTGTACTGGATCAGAGCCAGAACCACAGAGATGGCGATGAAGACCACAATCAGCAGACGCATCACCAAAACCTGCCGCTTTTCATCCATATCTTTTCCTATTGTATCCTTTAAAAAGTCCAGCGTCAAGGTGGAACTGGAGGCCAAAACCAGGGAAGAGAGGGTGGACATGGACGCGGAGAGTACCAGGATGACCACAATGGCGATCAGAACGGTGGAAAGGCCGGAGAGCATGGTGGGGATGATCGAGTCATAGCCGCCTGTGGCGATATCGATCTGCGCCGAGAACAGCCGGCCGAAGCCGCCGAGAAAATAGCAGCCGCCGGAAACAATCAGGGCGAATACGGTGGAGATGATCATGCCCTTGTTGATGGCTTTCTCACTCTTGATGGCATAAAACTTCTGCACCATCTGGGGCAGCCCCCAGGTGCCGAGGGACGTCAGCAGCACCACGCCCAGCAGGCCGGCGGGATCCGGGCCGAAGAAGGAGGCAAATACGCCGGGCGTTTCGGAAACTGCCGGATCGCTGACGCGTCCCAGCGCGTTCAGCGCCTCCAGGAAACCGCCCTGCCCCCGGAGCACGGCGGCGATGACCGCGATGATGCCGACGATCATGATGATACCCTGAATGAAGTCGTTGATGGCAGTGGCCATGTAGCCGCCGGCGATGACATAGACGCCGGTCAGAACCGCCATGACGATGACACAGATGGAGTAGTCGATATGAAACGCCATGCCGAACAGCCGGGAAAGGCCGTTGTAAAGGGAAGCGGTGTAGGGGATCAGAAAGATAAAGATGATGACAGAGGCTGCCAGCTTCAGCGGGCGGCTGGAGAAGCGCTTTCCAAAGAATTCCGGCATGGTGGCCGAATCCAGGTGCTGGCTCATGACGCGGGTGCGGCGTCCCAGTACGGCCCAGGCCAGCAGGGAGCCCAGCAGCGCGTTGCCGATGCCGGCCCAGGTGGCTGCGATGCCGTATTTCCAGCCGAACTGCCCGGCATAGCCCACAAAGACCACGGCGGAGAAATAGGATGTGCCATAGGCAAAGGCGGTGAGCCAGGGGCCGACGCTGCGCCCGCCCAGCACGAAGCCGCTGACGTCGGTGGCGTGCCGGCGGCAGTACAGGCCGATGAAGATCATGACGCCGAAAAACACGACGAGCATGGAAAGCTTGATGATCATATCGCTCATGGGGAATTACCTCTGTTTCTCAAAATAAAGTGGCAGGCGGGCGGTCAGCGGGTGGTCTGCGCTTCTACCAGGCGGCCGCGGCAGTATTTCTCGCGGAGGACGGGCTTTTCGATTTTACCGGTGGGATTGCGCGGAACCCGGTCAAAAATGATTTTCCGCGGACGCTTGTAGCGGGGAAGCTCCCTGCAGAACAGGGCGATCTCCTCCTCGGTGCAGTGCACGCCTTCCTTGAGCTCGATGATGGCGGCGGCGATCTCTCCCAGCCGGGCGTCGGGCAGGCCGATGACGGCCACATCCTTGATCTTGTCGCTGCGCCGGAGGAAATCCTCAATCTGTACCGGATACAGGTTTTCGCCGCCGGAAATGACCACGTCCTTTTTCCGGTCCACCAGATAGATGAAGCCGTCCTCATCCGTGCGGGCCATATCACCGGTATAGAGCCAGCCGTCCTTCAGGACTTCCGCGGTGGCCTCCGGGTTTTTATAGTAGCAGAGCATAACGCCGGGGCCGTGGACGATCAGCTCCCCGACGTCGCCGGGCGCCACATCCCGGCCGTAATCGTCCACAATGCGTGCCTGCCAGCCGTAACCCGGCCTGCCGATGGCGCCGACCTTTACAATGTTTTCCACGCCCAGATGGACGCAGCCGGGGCCGATGGATTCGGAAAGGCCGTAATTGGTATCATACTGATGATGGGGGAAAACCTGCATCCAGCGATGAATCAGGCTGGGCGGTACGGGCTGCGCGCCGATGTGCATCAGGCGCCACTGGTCGAGATAATAATGGGACAGGTCCACACGGCCGCTTTCAATGGCGTCCAGAAGATCCTGGCACCAGGGCACCAGCAGCCATACGATGGTGCATTTCTCTTCCGTTACGGCCCGCAGGATCCATTCGGGCTTCACGCCGCGCAGCAGAACCGCCTTGCCGGCGGAGATCAGGCTGCCGAACCAGTGCATTTTGGCGCCCGTATGGTAGAGCGGGGGGATGCAGAGAAACACGTCGCTGCGGGTCTGGCCGTGATGGTGCTGTTCGGTCAGACAGGCGCTGACCAGCGCGCGGTGGTTGTGCAGAATGGCCTTGGGGAAGCCGGTGGTGCCGGAAGAAAAATAGATTGCCGCGTAATCCTCCTCGTCCAGCGCCACGGGAGGCGCGCTGGAGGAGCAGAAGGTTACCAGCCTGCAGCAGTCCTCCGCATAGGACGGGGCGCCGCGGCCTATGTAAAACAGCATCCGCACGTTTGCCAGGCTGTTCACAATGGGATCCATGCGGGTCACAAACTCCGGGCCGAAGACGAGGACCTCCACATCGGCCAGTTCCAGGCAGTATTTGATTTCATCGCTGGAATAGCGGAAGTTCATGGGCACGGCGATGCAGCCGGCCTTCAGGATGCCAAAGTAAAGCGGCAGCCATTCCAGGCAGTTCATCAGAAGGATCCCGACCTTGGCGCCCCGCTGCAGCCCGCGGCTGAGCAGAAGGTTGGCAAAGCGGTTGGCGCGGCGGTCAAAATCCCGCCAGGTCATCTCCCGGCGGTACGGCGCGTCGGGGCACGCATTTTCGATCAGGCTGAAATCCCGCCATGTGACCGCATTGTCGCGCTCTTCGGAGGGATTGATTTCCACCAGGCTCACCTCGGAGCCGTAAAGTCTGGCGTTTCGTTCCAGAAATTCCGTGATGACCATGCTGTTTCTCCTTTATGATCCGGCGGCAGGGAATATAAAAACGCCCTCTGCCCTTCTGGCAGAGGACGAGAATTTCCCGTGGTACCACCTCTATTTACCGCACAAAGCGGCCTCGCTGGGCCCGAAGGCCCCCAATGCTGTAACGGGCGTCCCCGTTGCCGCCTACTGCAGGGGTTCGGCGGCACCGCTCGGAAAGGTATTCAGCCTGCGCGTCTGCGCTGCCTTGCACCGGACGGCAGCTCTCTTGGCAGAGAGGCGGGGCCTACTTGGTTTCGTCATCGCGTTTTCTATCTGTCGACTACTTTAGCAATTTTATCCGCTAAAGTCAATGGGTTTTCTGAAAAAACCGCAGGAAATTTTTGAAAGCGGGGAGGATGGTCACTCGATTTTCCTGCCGGTGAGAAAACCGTTGACCGTCATGTAGGCAACGTGGGTCCCAACGTCGTCGGTGACGTCTACCGTGTACAGGCAGGCGGTGCGTCCGGCCTTGACGCAGCGGGCTTCGGCAATCACGGTTTTCCCCCTGGCCGGGGCCAGATAGGTGATATCATGCTGCAGCGAAACGCTGATGCGCTCGGCAAAGCTGTTGGCCGCCACGGCGAAGGCAAAATCAGCCAGCGTGAAGATGGCGCCGCCCTGCGGCGTGCCGGCGGCGTTCATATGGATCGGCCGCAGCGCCATGGTACAGACCGCATGGCCGGGCTCGGCCGATTGGATTTCTGCGCCGGCCGCCTCGGTGGCGAACCGGTCGGCGGCAAAGGCCGCGCGGATTTCTTCCAGGGTTGGCATGGGGAATTCCTTCTTTCCGGAGGCTGATTCCGCCGCCGCGGAATTGCATTCTCCGCCGCACAGTATAGCACAGCGCAGCGCTGCTGTAAAGACGCTGCCGCGCCCTGCACGGCGCGGTTTTGCAGGCCCCGCCGCGCTTGGGCCCCTGGAAGCGGAGCTGGGGCGCTGCCTGCGCAGATTTCCAGGGATAGGCTCTTGACATTGGCGCGATTCCATGTATATTCGTATTACGATGCCAACATAAAATACCGCATCTGACAGTACGGCCGTGCATAGCGCGCGTCCACCGGCGCATGCTAAACAGAACTGCGGCGGCTGTGCGCACAGGAAAGGAAGGACTTATGATGAAATGCAAACGATGGCTGGCCGGCCTTCTGGCGGCCCTGCTGCTGCTGCCGCCGGCAACGGCTTTGGCGGCGGACGGAACGGAGGCGCTGACGCGCGGTCAGGCACGGGATCTGCTGCTGGCCGCCGCCGATGACTATCATCCCGGCGTGACGGCGGAGCAGATTCTGCATGGCGATGAGACCGGCGCGCTGCACGAAGACCGGATTGTGACCCGGGCGGAGGCCATGGTGATGCTCTCCAGAGCGTTCGGCACGCTGCCGGAGCCGGCGGGAGACAGCGCGCGGAGGGCCTATGACGCCGGGAACTTTACGGATCTCCCCGTTTGGGCGAAGGAGGAGCTGAACGCGGTCCTGCAGGCCGGTATTGTGGCAGGCACTTCCGCCACGGCCTTTTCTCCCAATGCGCCCATGACCAGAGCGCAGCTGGAGACGATGATCCGCCGGGTTTATGCGCTGGAGGGAAGCAACCTGAAGGACGACTTTTACGCTGCGGTGAACAAGGAATGGCTGGACGCCTCCGAGATCCCCGCAGGCTATCCCAGCACCGGAACCATCTATGAGATGACGATCCGCGCCAATGAACAGGTGGCGGGGATCATTGAAGAGATTGTGGCGGGATCGCCTGCACCCGGCTCCAAAGAGGCGGCGATTAAAAACCTTTATGAGAATGTGACGGATTGGGACGCCAGAAACCGGGCGGGGATTGACCCGATCCGGCCGTGGCTGGAGGCGATTGACAGCGCGGAATCTCTGGATGAACTGATGGAGGTTCACTGTACGATTTCCAAAGAGGCTGCCATGTCTGTCCTGATGGGCTTCGGCCTGGCCACCGACCTGAAGGACAGCACCAGGAATATTCTGGCCTTCGAGTCTCTCTACCCTTCGCTGGGGACCCGGGAAAGCTATGAGGACGGCACGGCAAAGGACGCATATCTCCGCTATCTCACGACGCTGCTGACTCTGGGCGGCCGCTCAGAAGCCCAGGCGGCCGAAGAAGCCGCGGCGTACTTTGCCCTGGAAAAGGAACTGGCGGGGGCCATGATGGACCGGCAGGATTATGGGAATGCGGACCGGATTTATAATCTGTATACCATGGAGCAGCTGCAGGCGGTTTTCCCGGCTGTGGATCTCCGGGAGATTCTGGCGGCCACCGGGCTGGCCGCGGACGATAAAATCCTGGTGCAGGATCCGGGACTGCTTCAGGCGGCCGCGGCCTATTTCGACGATGCGCATCTGGAACTGCTGAAAACCGCCATGCGTCTGGGCGTACTGTCCGGCTTCGGCGGGGTGTTGAGCCAGGATTTCACGACTGCTGCGCAGGCGTTCCAGAGCGCCATGTACGGTGTGGAAGGCAGCCTGTCCGACGAGGAAATTGCAGCGCAGCAGGTGCAGGCATATCTTTCAGACTATCTGGGCGAGATCTATGTCGAAACTTATTTCTCCGCGGCCGCCAAAGCGGATGTGGAAGCGATGATTGAAGAATTCCGGGCGATTTACAAGGCGCGCATCCAGGCGCTGGACTGGATGAGCGACGCCACCAAGGCCAGAGCGATTGAGAAGCTGGAGGCCATGACGGTCAATGTGGGCTATCCGGATCAGTGGGACGATGCCATGGATGCGGCGGAAATCCGCAGCGCGTCCCAGGGCGGCTCATATTTTGAAAACGCGCTGGCCATGTCCCGCGCAGCGCGGGACGCCGCCGTCCGGACACAGAACGAGCCTGTGGACAAGGGCGCCTGGCAGATGTCGGCGTATACGGTTAACGCCTACTATGACGCCACCGCCAACAGCATCAATTTCCCGGCGGCCATCCTGCAGGCGCCCTTGTATGACGTCAAGGCTGACAATACGGAGAATCTCGGCGGCATCGGCTATGTGATTGCCCACGAGATGACCCATGCGTTTGACAACAACGGCGCGAAATTCGATGCCGAAGGCAATGCGGCCGACTGGTGGACAGCGGAGGATTATGCCGCGTTCCAGGCGCTGTGCGCGGACGCCGTGGCGTTCTACGACGGCGTGGAGTCCATTCCGGGCGTAGTGTGCAACGGCACGCTGACCCTCTCGGAAAACGTGGCGGATCTGGGCGCTGTGGCCTGCATCACGGAGGCAGAGGGACGGGAGGCCAGACCGGATTATCAGACCCTGTATGAAGCTGCGGCCCGGACCTGGAGAGGCTCCGCCAGCCGGGAGATGAGCGAATATCTTTCGGTTATGGACGTCCACGCGCCTGACAAGCTGCGCGGCAGCCGCGCGCTGCAGAGCTGCGACGCGTTCTACGAAGCCTTTGACATCCAGCCCGGCGACGGCATGTACCTGCCGCCTGAGGCGCGGGTACAGATCTGGTAAACCGATGGTCAACAAGCCGCCCGGCGCATTTGCGCGCCGGGCGGCAGTTTTATGGGGCGGCGGTCGGTTCGGGGCGTCGATCACGGTGAGGGCAGGGCACACTGTCCGGGACCTCCGGGAGAGCTGCGGCGCATTTGCCTGGCTGTTTTGGAGTGCATAACCATCCCTGTCAATGTCAACGCCCCGACAGGATCCTGCCGTTTTTACAGCGGAAATCATGGGAACCGGGATTGTGGCGATGCCAAATCGGGATCACAGTGTTTGGCGTGGCGGATTCATGGGATCTGACAGCCCAACTGGATCCCGCATGCCGTTCCGGTATTGGCATCTTCCGGCAGGCGCGAAGTTCATTCCGCTTCCCGTCCTCCCAGGCTCCGCATCCGCCCCCTCCGTGGGGCGTGAAACTCGCCGCGCTCTGACCTGTCCCCCCTGGCAAGCGGGAGACGGCGCGCCCCGGGGAGAACAAACGGGAGAAATTACCGGAATTGTGATTTTCTGTACGGTATGGTATGATAGACAGGAAACAGAACTTGAAAAGGATGTGTTTGCCATGCGGAGTTTCTATCAATGGATTGCCCGTGCGCTGGAAGGCGGGCAGCCGGTTGTGCTGGTCAGCATTCTCAGCGCCAGCGGATCCACGCCCCGGGGAGCGGGGACGATGATGGCCGTATCCGCCGGCGGGGAGACCGCCGGAACCGTCGGCGGCGGCGCTCTGGAGTTTGACGCGCAGAAAACGGCGGCCCGGCTCCTGCAGGAACCGCATGATCTGCTGCAGACATTCCGCCTGTCCTCCGGCGACGCTGCCGGGCTGGGTATGGTTTGCGGCGGGGATACGACACTGCAGTTCGAGTATCTTGCGCCGGACGGCCCCGGAGCCGCGGTCTTTCGGGAACTGGCGCTGGCAGATCGCGGGAGCGTGGATACGTGGCTGATCCGCCGGATGCGGGGCGAAACCGTTGAGGCCATGGGCGTGGCGGACCGGTCCGGCGTTCGCCTCTGCGCCGCGCCGCCCGACTGGGAACGGCTGCTGGAGAACCGTCCGGTGCTGACAGAGGACGGATGGTTTTCCATTCCGGCCGTGCGCGCCGGCCGCGTCTATATTTTTGGGGGAGGCCATGTTTCACAGGCGCTGGTACAGGCGGCGGCTTTGGTGGGATTCCGTACTGTGGTCTATGACGACCGGCCGGAGTTTACAGCGCCGGAACGGTTCCCCCAGGCGGAGCAGACGGTATGCGCGCCGTTTTCCCAGGTGCTGCAGCGGATTTCCCTGACGCGGGACGACTATGCGGTGGTCATGACCCGCGGCCATCAGGCCGATACGGAAATCCTGGCGCAGATTCTCCGGAGCGGCTGCCGTTATATCGGATGCATCGGCAGCAGACGGAAGCTGGCGCTGTGCCGCGAGGCCCTGCTGGCACAGGGCTTTGCCGCAGAAGAGTACGACGCAGTCCACGCGCCGATCGGTTTGAAGATCGGAGCGGAGACGCCGGAGGAAATTGCCGTCTCCATCGCGGCGGAGCTGATTGCCGTCCGTGCCGGCCTGCCGGACAAGCATGGATAGAGCGGCTGCCGGCCCGGGGGCGGATTACAGCCCGGCGGGGAAGGGGCGGTCAGCGGCTGCTTTTGCACCCGGCGGCCGCTGACCTGCGGTACGTCACGTATGAGACGCAGGCGGCCGCGGCCTCTGTGATCCCAAACGCGCACCAGACGCCTGTGGGGCCCCAGAACCGGCTCAGAAGAAAGGCCGCCGGGATCATCACAATGACGTAGCGGCAGAGGGAAATGACCAGAGAGGGCCCGCCCTTGCCCAGGCCCTCCAGGGCGCCTGAGGACGCGACGGAAACCGCAGAGACCAGAAAACCTGCGCTGATCACCCGCAGGGCCGTGGCGCCTGCCGCGGTCATGGCAGGGCTGTCGGTGAACAGGCCGATCAGCTGTTCCGGCAGCAGCAGGCAGAGCAGGGTGCCCAGCGCCATGACGCCGGCGCTCATGGCGAGGGTGATCCGGTAGATTTCCCGCACGCGCCGGTGTTCTCCGGCGCCGAAATTGTAGCCGATCAGAGGGCGGATACCCTGGACGACGCCGTTGGCGGGAAGATAGAGGAAGGTCTGCAGCTTGTAATAAATGCCGAGGATGGTCACGTACATTTGTGAATACGCCGCCAGAATGGCATTGAGTGCGGAGATCAGCAGGGAAGGCAGCGCAATGTTGAGCGCGGCGGGGATTCCGACGGCATACAGCTTCCGGTCGATCTCCGCATCGCGCCGGAGGCAGGCGCGGCTGATCGGGACGCTGATCGGGCGGCAGGCGTGTACGGCCAGATAGATCACCAGCGTGAGCAGCTGGCCGATGCCCGTGGCCAGAGCCGCACCCTCAATGCCCATCTCCGGAAACGGCCCCCAGCCGAAAATCAGGATCGGATCGAGGATGATGTTGGCGATGCAGCCGCTCATCAGGCTGACCATGGTGACCTTCATGCGGCCTATCGCCTGGAAGATTTTCTCAAAGGAGACGCTGAGCGCCACCA
>JAHZEF010000030.1:0-5932 GCA_019422005.1 Clostridiales bacterium | reverse complement strand
CGAAGGAAAAGGCGACTCTGGAATAGCGGAGCCCCAGATCAAGGATGACTGCGTCCCCGGTGAAAAGCCGCAGGAACGCCGGCATGACGGCAATGCTGCCGGCCGTCATCAGGATGCCGTGCAGCACGGAAAACATCAGCCCGCGGCTTGCGGCCACGCCGGCCTTCCTGACGTTCCCGGCACCCAGGTAAAAGGCGATTGCGGCATTCATGCCGATACCGAACCCGATTCCCACCGCGTTGATGAAATTCTGAACCGGAAAAACCAGAGACAGCGCGTTCATGGCGTCCTCACTGATCTGCGCCACAAACAGGCTGTCAACAATGTTGTACAGCGAGTTGACCAGCATGGAAAGCACCATGGGCAGTGACATCGACAGGATCAGCGGCAGTACAGCGCGCTCCTTCATAAAGGATTCGTTCATGGACAGATCTCCTTTCGTCTGCGGCACGGCACAGGAAAAGCCACACAATTGCCGCAGGGCAATTGTGTGGCGAAAAATGGTCATCCCAGAAAAATCCACAGCGAGTTTTGGTAATGCTATGATACCAGAAAGCGCCGGCTGCGTCAAGCCGCCTGTTCCGGAAACAGGCGCCCTTTTTTATAGATGCAGGAGCAAGGTAGCCACCTGGAAATAGACCAGCAGCGCCAGCGCGTCCACAATGGTCGTGATAAACGGGCTGGCCATGACCGCCGGATCAAAGCCCAGCTTTTCCGCGACGATGGGCAGCGTGCCGCCTACAAGCTTGGCGCACAGCACCGTGACCGCCATGGTGATGCAGACCGTCAGCATGACCGGGAGCGTAATACCCTCTCCGCCCAGCAGCAGCTTGTCGATCAGCAGGATCTTCAGGTAAACCGCCGCAGCCAGGGTCAGTCCGCAGAGTATGGCCACGCGGCACTCTTTCCAGAGAATCTTGGGGAGGTCCCGCAGTTCAATCTCCCCCAGAGACAGGCCGCGGATGACCGTGACCGAAGTCTGGGAGCCGGAGTTGCCGGCAGTATCCATCAGCATGGGAATAAAGGAGGTCAGCACAATCTGCGCTGCCAGCGCCTCTTCAAAATGATTGAGGATCATGCCGGTGAATGTGGCCGAAACCATCAGCAGCAGAAGCCAGGGGATGCGGTTTTTCCAGATTGCGAAAATTGTCAGCCGCATATACGGCTTTTCTGACGGCAGCATGGCCGCCATTTTTTCCATATCCTCTGTGGTCTCCTCTTCCATGACGTCCATGGCGTCGTCAAAGGTGACAATTCCCACCAGACGGCCCTCAGTGTCCACCACCGGCAGCGCCAGGAAGTTGTATTTGGAGAACATCTGCGCAACCGCTTCCTTGTCCTCCAGCGTGTTGACGGAGATCACATTTTCCTCCATGATTTCGGAGATGATCTGATCGTCGTCGTCGCACAGCAGCAGGTCTTTCACCGTGGCCAGGCCGATCAGCCTGCGATCCTGCGTTACGTAACAGGTATAAATGGTTTCCTTGTCAATGCCGGTGCGCCGGATGCGCTTGATGGCCTCCTCGACGGTCATATTGGGGCGCAGCGTCACATATTCCGTAGTCATGATGGAACCTGCGCTGTCCTCCGGATAGCGCAGGATTTCGTTGATCTGCTTGCGCATATCGGGATCGGCCTGCCGGAGGATCCGGCGGACCACGTTGGCGGGCATCTCCTCGACAATATCCACCGCGTCGTCGACGTACAGTTCGTCAAGCACCTCGCGCAGCTCGCTGTCGGAAAAACCGCGGATCAGCAGTTCCTGCGCTTCCGGCTCCATTTCCACAAAGGTATCCGCCGCCAGCTCCTTGGGAAGCAGCCGGAAGAGCAGCGGCAGCCGGTCCTCTTCCAGATGGTCGAAAATGGAAGCGATATCCGACGGGTTCATGGTGTTGAGAATATCCCGCAGGGAAAAATACTTTTTTTCGCTGAGGAGCGCCAGCAGCGTCTCCTCCATCATCATTGTGTGTTCTGCCATGCTTCTTTCCTCCCAAATCCAATTTAGAAATTAGGAAGTAAAGACACAAAGCGGCCAATGTTACAGAGGGTATGAAACAGCCACAGGAGCAGTCTCACGCCCGGATCGACTTCGGCCTGCAACTGTGCCGCTACTACTTCCTGCGTCCATTTGTTTCACCTCTTTTTGTTCAGAATGCAATCGGCAGGGCCCATAAGCCCATACTACTTTAGTTTATGCCACCGGAGGCGTTTTGTCAACTGCAATCGGCGCCGGGAACGGCAAAAACAAGGGTTGCACAACCGGAAGGATGTGATATGATAGAGGTATAAGAAAAGTGAGGCGACAAAATGCAAACGGAAAAGCTATACGATGCGGACAGCCATCTCCGCATCTTTTCGGCACAGGTCCTTTCCTGTGAGCCGGCTGCCCGGGGCTGGGAGGTCCGTCTGGACCGCACGGCCTTTTACCCTGAAGGCGGCGGACAGCCCTGCGACCTGGGGACCCTGGGCGGGACGGAGGTGACCGGGGTGCTGGAACGCGGCGGCGGCATCGTCCATATCTGCGCCGGGCCGCTGGCGCCCGGGTCGGTTGCTGCGGGGGAGATCGACTGGCGGCGCCGGTTTGACCTGATGCAGCAGCACAGCGGCGAACACATTGTCAGCGGCCTGGTTCACGCTGCGTTTGGCTACGACAACGTGGGGTTCCACATGGGCCGGGATGTGGTTACCATCGATTTCAGCGGCGAATTGACCGCGGCACAGGTGCTGGAACTGGAGGAGCAGGCCAATGCGGTTGTCTGGGATGATTTGGAAATTAAAGCCGGCTATCCCGATGCGTCGGTTTTGAAGGATACGGCGTATCGCAGCAAAAAAGCGCTGACCGGCGCGGTTCGGCTGGTGGAGATCCCGGGCGTGGACTGCTGCGCCTGCTGCGGAACGCATGTTTCCCGGACGGGAGAGATCGGGCTGATCCGCCTGCTGGGCGGCGTGAAGCTCCGCGGCGGAAGCCGCCTGGAACTGGTATGCGGCGGCCGCGCGCTCAGGCACACGCAGGCCGTCTGGGAGCAGACGCGCCGGGTTTCCAATCTGCTTTCCGCCAGACCGCTGCAGACCGCCGAGGCGGTTGAGCGGATCTGTGGGGAGCTGGAAACATGCAGATACCGCCTGACGCAGCTGGAGGACAGGCTGTTCGAGGAGCGGGCCGGAGATTTGCGCGACGCAGGGGATGTTTTGCTGTTTGAAGAAGGCCTGACCGCCGACGGCGTGCGCCGCCTGGCGCTTGCGGCCGGGAAGCGCTGCGGTGGGACAGCCGCTGTGTTCTCCGGCGCGGAGCATTCGGGGTATCAGTATGCCGTATGCGGTTCCGGCGGAGATCTGCGGGAACTGGGCCGCAGGCTGAACGGCAGGCTGAACGGGCGGGGCGGAGGAAAGCCGCAGCTGATTCAGGGGGCCGTCCAGGCGTCGGAACAGGAAATCCGCGAATTTTTCAGCAGCGCCGTGCCCGGCTGCCAGTGCCGGTAACCGGCTGGGATTGCAGAGGTGTCAGCATACAATTATGGTACAGGATATTTACCCGCACGTTTTTCAAAATGAATTTTCACACAAACCCGTGGAGCCGGCGGACTGGGTCCTGGCATACCGGGGAGAAGCGCTGCTGCTGGCGACCGGGGCGGGGCTCCGGCTGCCCACGTTTTCCCAGTGCGCCGAGGCGCTCCAGGTTCGGCCGGAGGAACTGCAATACCTGTTTGCAGAGGACGGCCGCGGCTATTATCTTCTGGAGAGCCGTACGCCGGAACCGTTCGGCGAGTTCGCATATGTGGAAAGCCGTACATATCGGAATATGGAGCCCATGGAGACGTTGTTTGCCTGCGCAGTGGGGGAGACGCTTCACCGCTGGTACCGTGATAACCGGTACTGCGGCCGCTGCGGGAGGCCCATGGAGAAGAGCGGCGCTGAGCGCGCGATGGTCTGTCCGGCCTGCAGGCATACGGTGTATCCAAAGATTTGCCCGGCGGTCATTGTGGCGGTCTGTGACGGAGAGCGGCTGCTTCTGACCAAATATGCAGGCCGCAGCATTCGGCATTACGCCCTGGTGGCCGGTTTTGCGGAAATTGGGGAGAGCATTGAGAACACTGTCCGGCGCGAAGTGATGGAGGAAGTGGGCCTGCGTCTGGGGGAACTGCGGTTTTACAAGTCCCAGCCCTGGGTCTTTACGGACACGCTGCTGATGGGCTTTTACGCACAGCTGGAGGGCTCGGATCAGATTCGGCTGCAGGAAGAGGAATTGTCCGTCGGGCAGTGGTTCCGGCGTGAGGAATTGCCGGAAGACCATTCCGGCATCAGCCTGACCGGCGAGATGATTGAAACGTTCCGGATGCGGCGGGATCCCTTTTCCCGGGAAGCGGGCGATTGAAATTTGCCCTTTTCTTTCAGGCGGGTTCCGTATATAATACAAGCAAGACGAGGCCGGCTCCGCATTGCGGGACGTTCTCCAATATTGAAGAGGTGTTCCATGAAGAACGAAGACGAAAACAAGAGCCTGGAGTCCTCCGGGGGGACGTCCAAAGAGCGTTCAGAAAATGATCCGAAGACCATTCAGGGGGCGAAAAAGCAGAGCCGCCGCATGATCCTGTGGGTGGTCTGTGCGCTGTATCTGCTGTACCTGGCGGTAAATCTGGCCAAAGGGCTGTGGAGCGGCGAGGTGGATACCACCAACGGCAAAGTGATTTCCATTGCAGGCTGTGCCGTATTTGTAATCGCAGCGGTCGGGCTGCTGGTTGTCAGCATCCGTACCGGCCTCCGTTCCTTCCGGGAATCGGTGGACGCGATGGTGGCGGCTGAAGAGGCGGAGGAACGGGCGGAAGCCCAGCGTACCCTGGAGGCTGCCGAGGAGGAGGAATCCGGGGCAGACCGGGAGTCTCCGCCGGCTGGCGAAGACGAGTCCGCGCCGGGGGGCTAGGCCGGCGGGCGGATTGTTTCCGTATGCCGGATGGCGCGCGCCCTCCGGAGGGAGAAAAACAGACAGCCGCTGCAGAATGAAAATTCTGCAGCGGCTGCTTTTTGCAATGGAAGGCGGCGCCGGACTCAGGACGCCTCTGCCAGGAGCGTTTCCAGACGTTTGCGGATTGCAGCGATAAAGCCGTCGGTGGTGACAATCTCGGGCGTCCCCTTTTCCCAGAGCCCGGCCAGATCCTTGGTCATGGTGCCGGATTCAATGGTATCAAGACAGGCCTGCTCCAGTTTGGCGGCGAACGCCTGCAATTCCGTGTTGCCGTCCATTTCGCCGCGCTTGGCCAGCGCGCCGGTCCACGCGAAGATCGTGGCCATGGGATTGGTGGAGGTCTTTTTCCCCTCCAGATACTGATAGTAATGGCGGGTGACCGTGCCGTGGGCGGCTTCAAACTCATATTTGCCGTCGGGGCTGACCAGCACGGACGTCATCATGGCCAGACTGCCGAACGCCGTAGACACCATATCGCTCATGACGTCTCCGTCATAGTTTTTGCAGGCCCAGATAAAGCCGCCTTCGCTGCGGATGACGCGGGCTACGGCGTCGTCAATCAACGTATAAAAGTACGTAATTCCGGCCGCCTCAAATTTTTCCTGATATTCCGCTTCGAAAATGGTCTGGAAGATTTCCTTGAACGTGCCGTCATATTTTTTCGCGATGGTATCCTTGGTGGAGAACCAGAGATCCTGCCTGGTATCCAGCGCATATTGGAAGCAGGACCGGGCAAAGGAGGCAATGGAGGAATCCTTGTTATATTGTCCGGTGACAACGCCGTCGCACTCGAAGTCATAGATGGTCTGACGGGTTTCCCGGCCGTCGCGGTCTGTAAAGACCAGTTCAGCCTTCCCGCCGGCGGAAGCCCGGTATTCCGTACCGCGGTAGACATCTCCATAAGCGTGACGCGCGATGGTGATCGGCGCCTTCCAGTTGGGGACAACCGGGCTGATGCCGTCCACCAGAATC
>JAHZEF010000003.1:28767-50315 GCA_019422005.1 Clostridiales bacterium | reverse complement strand
CCCACCACGTTCTCCTTGGCAATAAAGCCGGTAACGGCGGCGGCGGCCAGCTGCCAGCTGAGCACACCCACGATGGGGACCAGCAGGTAGGCGAAGGGCCCGGCGATGGAGGCCAGGATGGAGCTGTCGGCGGCTTCCGCCACGGTGAAGCTCCAGGTGAAAGTCTGCATGATCTGCACGGCGGTGTTGCACAGCAGGATGATGGTGGCGGCCTTGACGATGTAAGCCTTGCCGCGGGAGCACATGGCCTTGAAGGCGAACCACAGAGAGGGCGCCTTGTACTCGGGCAGCTCAATGATGAAGAAGGACTTCCGGGACTTGTATCCGGCAATCTTGTTGACCAGCAGGGCGCCCAGGAAGATCAGGACGATGCCGGTGAAGTACATGACGAAGCTGACCCAGCCGGCATCGTCAAAGAAAGCGCCGGCAAAGAGGGAGATGACGGGGATCTTGGCGCCGCAGGGCATGAAGGGGGTCAGCATGGCCGTGGCGCGGCGCTCCCGCTCGTTGCGGATGGTGCGGCTGGCCATAACGCCGGGGATGGCGCAGCCGATACCGATGACGAAGGGGATCACGGACTTGCCGGAGAGGCCCACCTTCTTGAAGATGGGATCCAGCACCACAGCAACACGGGACATATAGCCGCAGTCCTCCAGCAGCGCGATGAGGAAGTACATGACCATGACCAGGGGCAGGAAGCCAACCACGGCGCCGACGCCGCCGATGATGCCGTCAGCCAGCAGGGCGGACAGGAGGGGATTGGCGCCGGACAGCTGTTCGCCGACCCAGCCCTGGAAGGTCTCAATCCAGCCCACCAGCAAGTCGGCAATGGGTGTGCCCACCCAGACCTGGGAAATCTGGAACACAAGGAACATGACCACGGCGAAGATGGGGATGCCCAGGAACTTGTTGGTGAGGACGGCGTCGATCTTGTCGCCGACACCTTTGTCCTTGGTGAGGACTTTGCGCTTTTCCACCTGGGAGACCAGCTTGTTGACGAACTCGAAACGCTTGCGATCGGCAGCTTCCACTTCCTTCTTATTGGTCAGGTCGATGTTCCCCTGGGTGTAGGGCGCCTTCTGCCCCCTGCCCTTGAGGCCGGCAGCCGCGTCTACCGCGGCCTTCAGCCCTTCGGCGGCGGTGGACACGGTCTCCACCACCGGGCAGCCCAGCTTGGCGGACAGGCCGGCCACGTCAATGGTGGTGCCCTTCTTTGCATTGATGTCGCTCTTATTCAGCGCCACCACCACCGGAATCCCCAGCTCCAGCAGCTGGGTGGTGAAGAATAGGCTGCGGCTGAGGTTGGTGGCATCGACGATGTTGATGATGGCGTCGGGATGCTCGTTGCGGACGTAAGAGCTGGTAATGCTCTCCTCCGACGTGAAAGGCGACATGGAGTAAGCGCCGGGCAGATCCACGGCGATCAGTTCTTCCGAACCGCTGTAGTACGCCTTTTTGATGGGATGTTCCTTCTTTTCCACCGTAACGCCGGCCCAGTTGCCCACCTTTTCATTGCGCCCTGTCAGGGCGTTGTACATGGTGGTCTTGCCGGAGTTGGGGTTGCCCGTCAAGGCAATTCTCATGACTGATTCCTCCTCTTTTTCAAAACCGCACAGACCGTCTGTACGGCTTATTCCTTATATCGTGGGTTATTCAACGCTAACCTCGGGGCGGAAAGCCCCGCAGCGGGACTTCCGCTGTCAGGACTGAATCTGGATGGCGTCTGCCAGCTGCAGATCGATGTTGTACCGACCGTCCTTGATGGACACGACGCAGCTGTTCTTCATGCGGGCCACCACTGTAATGGGCTCGCCCTCATAACAGCCCAGGGAGAACAAAAAAGCGTTCAGTTCCTCGTCGTCCGTACCGATCCCCATGATACGGTACTCCTTGCCTTCCTCGGCATGGGCCAATGTCATCGTCTTCACCGCCTTTTATGGTGTAGTTAGCAATAAGCAACCCACGGGGCAGAAAAGTTAGTAATAGCTAACTTCGTAAAGATTACCACAGCAGGCGCAATTTGTCAACACTTTCCGGAGCAATTCCTGGATTCTGCCATCTTGCACATCTGATCCCATTGGCGCTTTTAATTTTTTATAATATACTGATAAAAAACGCATACCTGCGGAGGCTGTCACAGCCATGCATGGGTCTGGACAGATGCATCCGGAAACCATTGATGTACTGTCCCGGAGGAAACCGTATGTGCGCGCTGTGGATGCGGCGGAGCACCTGGGCGATACCAGGCCCAGCGTCAGCCGCGCCATGTCCATTCTGAAAAAGATGGACACGCGGTGCTGACGCGGATGGATATCCTACCCTGACAGAAAGCGGCCTGACCATTGCGCAGGCCATGGATACCCGTCACACGGTTTTGGCGGAACTGCTGGTGAAGATGGGAGCTGATGAGAATCCGGCCGCGGAGGACGCCGGCCGTATTGAATATGTGATCCGTGAAACTTCTTTCGACGCCGTACGGCGCTGTCTGCACGATTTCCGTGCACAGAATCACACAGCGGAGGAGAGCAGCCGTTTCCTTCATGCCGTGTTTCAAAAACAGCTGGCCGGAATTTGGCTTTCACTTCTGCTGTCCTGCCTCCTCACAGCCGGGCGCGAATCTCAGATCTGGTTCCATCTCCGCCCTGCCGCTGCCCGTTCCAATCCCACCGGCTGGTGCCGGTGAAGAGCGAAAAGAAACGGCCGGGATCTCACATCGGGATCCCGGCCGTTTTGTGATTGCTTTGGAATCCGCCGCCCGTACTGCCTGCGCATTGGACTGGCCCGGCTGGATCCTGCCGTACATGTCGGCCGCCTCCATGCGGAGATCCCCGATGAGGGGGAAAGCCGCGCGGATTCTGTTTTTACCGTTCCAATCCAGCTCCCGGATCTTCCGCAGCCAGGCAGTGTGAAAACGCCGAAAGCCCTGCCAGCTCCGTGTTCAGCGCCCGGAATGCATCGATCATGGAACCGAAGGGCATAAACTCTGTGGTGCAGAGGCGCAAACCGGGGCGAAGTCCGCGGGATGAGAGAACAGGATCGTCCGGCTTCCCGCATCATCCTCCGGGAAACGGATACGGCCCTGTGCCGCTGCTGCCCCGAAGGATGGGGCCTTACCGCCGGTGAGAGGCATTCTGTTTTCCTGATCCGTGTTGTCTGCCCCTTCCTCCGCAAACCCTGAATGGGGGCACGGCTGCCCGCGCCCCGGCGTTTTGCGGCGCTGGCCGGCATCGCCTGCGGCGGTTTCATCATGGTATGCGGCGGCCTGCGCAAAAAAGGGCCGGCGGTACGGCCACGTACTGTGGCCGTCCGCCGGCAAAAAGGAGTGAGGAAAATGAAAAAGACCGCATGCGGAATCAAGCGCTGAGAAATGCCTCCGGATCGATGGGTTCCTTGTTTTGATACACGGAGAAATGCAGATGGCTGGTCTGGGCCAGCTCCACGGTGGCGCTGTCGCCGATGGTGCCCAGCACGTCGCCGGCCTTGACTGCCTGCCCGACGGTGACGGCAGTTTCTTCGCTGAGGTTGGCATAGTGGGTGGCATAGCCGCCGTCATGATTGACGACCACGGTTTTTCCGAAAGAGCTGTCGTCATAAATTGCGCTGACGGTGCCGTCGCGGGCAGCCACCACCTGAGCGCCGCTCTCTGCGGCAATGTCAATGCCGTTGTGCGTGCGCCAGTCCTGGGTGGTTTCATTGTAGGCCAGGGCGTCCATGGAGTAGGCGCCGACCGTGTCTCCGGTCAGGGGACGGACCGTGATGACGGCGGCCGGAGCCTGGGACGCATCCCCTGTATCGGCGCCCGCGGTTTCTGCAGCGTCTTCTGTGGCGTCGGAGACGGCGGGCTTGCTGGGCTTGCCGGTTTCACCGGCCTTGTCCGATTCCGATCCGGAAGGCGTCAGGGGGACGGACAGCGACGGGGACCCTGCCAGATCGCTGCGGTTCTGATCGGCTGCGGTTTTCACAAAGAGATAACCGGAAACGCCGACTGCTGCGACGCAGAGCGCCAACACGATGTAGTACCCTTTATCCTTCAGGAACTTCTTGAAAGAGCCGGACTTCTTTTCTGGATTGTTTTGCATGTTTTGCACCTCCGAGGGTAGGATGCCCGGATTTTCCAGCGGCTAAACATACAAACCGGAAATTTTTTCTGGGGCCGGCCCGCCGGCGCTGCTTCAAAGGCAGACCGGGGCCGGGGATCATCCCCGGCCCCGGTTGGCAGAAGTTCAGCGGAGGCCGTATGGCAGCGCCTGTGCGGTGAGCGGGAGCGTATCCTGCCAGTCCAGGAAGGAAAGCAGATGGTAATCGGCGTCCTGCATCAGGAGGTTCCATTGAAAAGCGGAGGCCGGATCCGCCACGGCGCAGGTGGTGACGCCCAGCCGCTTTGCCGTCCGGATGGCATAGAGCGCGTCTTCAAAGAGCCAGGTGGAGGCGGCGTCAGTCCCCATGAGCTCCATGGCCCGCAGGAAAATATGGGGCTCCCGCTTGGTGTGCCCCAGTTCGGCGCAGGTCAGCACTGCGTCAAACAGCGGCAGTACACCGGTCAGCTCCAGGGCGGGGAGGGCGTACTTCCGGTCGGTGGCGGTGGCCAGAGCCAGCCGGACGCCGTTCCGCTTCAGGGTTTGAAGAAAACCGAGGGCGCCGGGCTTCAGGGCGGCTTCCCGGAAGTAGTATTGGGAAATGCGCCGGTCGATGCCGGCATTGATCTCTTCCAGGGATTCGCGCATTCCGTAATCGCGCTTGAGGAACGGGGCGGTATCCAGCGCGCCCAGGGGGAGGCAGTCCCGGCGCAGCGTGGGCTTGGGCTCATAGCCGAACTCCAGCAGGACGCTCCCCTCCACGGACTCCCACATGGGGGAGGAGTCGAGGATGGTGCCGTCCATGTCAAAGATCGCGCCGGCCATAACAGTCGACGGCATGAAATTTCACCCTTTCCTTTGAATGAAGCGGGAAGCCCGGCCGGAACACAGACGCGTTCCGGCCGGGCGGGGCGAACCTCGGCGGATGGGAAGGGGGCAGAGGCCGCCCGGCACGGTCAGAACAGGCCGATCCCCGCGACGACGCCGACCAGGACGGCGATGGGCGCCGTGACAAACCGGGAAAACAGCATGGCGGGAACGGCGACGCGGGCGGTATCCGGCTCAGCCTCGCCGAGGGAGGCGGCGACGGGGATGAAATCGCATGCGTCGACAATGCTGATGGCGAACAGGGCGGGGAGCGCCAGCGTCACGGAAATATTGCCGTTGGCGATCAGGGTTCCGATCAGCGTGCCCAGGATCGACTGCACAACGGCGCCGGGGCCCAGCAGCGGTGAGAGCACCGGAATGCCGATGATCAGCGCAAAGAGAATCAGGCCGATTACGCTGCCGGTGAATACGGACAGGCCGTTGGCAATCACGGTGCCGATGCCGGTGGAGCTCATCAGCCCTCCGACAAAGGACAGGAAAATCAGGAAGGGGAGGATATTGGTGATCGTCATGTTCACCGACTGCTTGGCGCCGGTAAAGAAGGCGTTGACCACCGCGCCGATAAAGCGCCCGAGCACCTGAATCAGCCGGGTGAGGCCGCCGACAAAACCGCCCCTGCGCGGCTCGTCAGGCGTTCCGGCCGCTGCTGCTGCCGGCTCCGCAGCGGGTTCCGCGGAACCGGACGGCGCCTGCCCGGAGGCCTCTTCCAGGACCACGTCCTTCTCTTTGGTGCCGGAGACGTATACGTCCTCTGTGCAGTAATCGGCATATACGCCGGAGGGGCCACCGTCGAGGATATTGACGGTGGGAATGCCAAGCTTGGGATACAGGCCCGTGCGGAGCGTACCGCCGCAGTCCACAACCGCGCAGAAGACCTCTTCATTGGGAACCGGGTTCTTAAAGCCGTCCACGGCGATACCGCCGGAAAGCTCTGCAATCCGGGCGGCCACGGGATGGATGCCGCCGCCGGTGACGGAGATGACCTTATCGCGCTCCGGGGTGGGGGTTACAACCAGATATTTGCCCCAGCCGTTTGCGCCCTTGTGAATCCTGACACTTTGATATGCAGCCATAGTTTGCATCCTCCTCTCTCAGCGGTCGACAGCCAGGCCCTCGCGTTTGGCGAGCATGACCCAGAACCATTCGGTGACGCAGGCGCGGATCAGCGCCAGCACCCAGCCGGCAATGAAAAAGCGGACTGCCAGCGCCATCACGGAGTAACCGAGCGCTTCCACACCGGAGGCAATGCCCCACCAGATGAAGTATTCGCCGGGATTGACGTGGGGGAACATACTCAGCATGGGGCCGTTGGTTGTGGCGCAGACGTCGATGAAACTGGCCCGCTGGCGCTGCGGCAGGAACTTGCCTGCGCTGTAGACCATGGGATTGCAGAGGAAAAACCAGGAGATGAACGGAAGGATGGTGTATGCCAGAATCCGGTGCTTCGCCAGAAAAATGGAGAAGCGTTCAATTCTCTCTGCGCCCACCAGGAGACAGATGGTGTTGAAAACCATCAGCAGGACCATGACGGACGGCAGAATGCCGGTGATATTGGCGATCAGATTCTCGCCGCAGGTTGCAAACATGCCGGAAAAAGCTTCTGCGAAAGCGATCATAAAGTGATGTCCTCCTTTTCATAGTTCTTCAAAGCGGGATCGGCGGGGGTGGGGCGGCGGGCGGAGCCGGCCGGGAGCCGCCGCCTAGCGTACCCGGAGAAACCGGACGTCCGTCCCGGCGGAGAGCGGCGGGATTGCGGGCTGCCGGACATGCATGGTTCCCGGCTGCGCCGCCAGGTCCGCGCCGTCGAAGCGCACAGTCAGATGCCCAAGCTGCCGGAAGCTTTCCAGCGCCGTCTCTCCAATGGCGGTGATGGGGCAGCGGACACCGTCCAGCACCAGCTGATCTCCCACCTGAATATCGCAGCCGCCTTCCCCCGGCCCGATCAGGTAGCAGAACTCCGCCAGGCAGGACGGCGCGTCCTCCCGAAAGAAGATCAGCATCCGTTCCTCCAGAAAATCCGGCGCGCCGGCGCCGACTTTGGTAATACTGGTTTGATAGATGACTCTGTCCATGCTTCCTCCTGCCGGCGGCGCTACAGCCGTTTGTCGCATTCTGCGAACAGTTCCTCAAAAATATCCAGCACCCGGTCGAGCTCCTCGTAGGTGATGACGGCGGGCGGCTTGATTTTGACCACGTTCCCAAGCCCGGCATATTTGCTGCCGCCGATGAGCAGGCCGCGCTTCATGGCCTCGCTGACCATGAAGGCCTCCGCTTCGCAGTTCTTTTCCCTGGTATCCCGGTCCTTGACCAGTTCAATCCCGATCATCAGCCCCGGCCCCCGGATGTCGCCGATGACCCGGTACCGGTCCTGCATGGCCCGGAGCCGGCCGGTTACATATTCGCCCTTCTCCCGGAACTGATCGCAGATCCGCTCCTCCTCCATCACGTCCAGCGTCGCCAGGGAAGCGGCCATGGAGATGGGGAAGTGGGCGAATGTGAAGCTGTGATCGCCGGCGGCCAGCGGCGCCAGATCCTCCCTGGCCAGGAAGCCTGCAATGGGATAGCCGCCGCCGAGGGCTTTGCCGAATACGATGACGTCAGGCGTCACGCCGTAGCGCTCGCTGGAGAAATAGGTGCCGCAGCGGCCGAAACCGGTTTGGATTTCATCCCAGATCAGCAGCAGGTCGTTGCGGGTGCAGATTTCGCGGACAGCCTGATAGAACGCCTTCGGGTACTCGATCATGCCGCCGTTGCCCTGGATGGGTTCCATGATGAGAGCGGCTGCGCCGCCGTCCACGGCATTTTTCACCGCGGTCTCCAGGAAGTTGGCGCACTGCAGGCCGCACTGGGGATATTTGCATCCGAACGGACAGCGGTAGCAGTAGGCCTGCGGTACGCGCACCGCGCCGGTCATATAGCCCAGGAACGCATTGTTGGGATGCGGCCAGCAGGCGTTCATGGCGGTGAAGGTGCGCCCGTGATAGGCGTCGTAAAAGGAGATGAATTTGTTCCGGCCGGGATGGTTGCGGAAGGCGAGTTTCAGCGCGCCCTCAATGGCGTTGGCGCCGTGGAGGCAGTAATTGACCTTCTTCAGATTGCCGGGGGCCAGTTCTGAAAGGCGCTTGGTCAGCAGCAGTTTGGGCACCGTATCGAAGGAGGTGCGGACGTGGGAATAAAGCTCCGCCTGCTCCTGCACGGCCTTGGTGACCCTGGGATGGCAGAAACCGATCCCGCAGCTCCAGGCCTGGGAGGTACAGTCGAGATATTTGGTCCCGTCCATGGCCTCGACGGTGGAGCCGTAGGTGCGCTTCACCAGGAGGTCGAATTTGCCGCCGACGTTTCCGCCCATCAGGGCGTCCCTGCCGGCCTGCAGTTCTTCCGGGGTAGCGGTTTGATACATAGCTGAATCTCCTTTCACACGCCGTGTTTTGTTACATCCCCAGTTTATAACCTCGGAAAAATGATTGTCAACGGTTATATTTTCACAAAAAGTACACTCAAAGTATAGATAATCATACAAAAATGATTCTATTTTGAAGTAATATATTGATATTCTGAAAGAATGATATATATTATAATTAAAAGATGATTGAAAACGATCAAAAATCAATCAGGAGCGAACGGAGGGAACGATGTGCTGGACAAGAATGAGGTATTGAGCTTTATCCGGCAGAGCGACTTCACCAATACGCAGCAGCTTTGCGAGCGGTTTCAGGTCAGCGAAAGCACCGTGCGGCGGGTGCTGGACAAATTGGACATGGCCGGCCAGATCACGCGGATTCACGGCGGCGCCATGCCGGTTTCCAATCCTGCGCAGATGACGGAGTTTCAGCAGCGGAACCGGCAGAACAAGGCGCAGAAAATCGCAATTGCCAGGGCTGCTGCAGAGCTGATCCACGAGCACGATACGGTGATCCTGATGGGGGGGACGACGGTATGTGAAATGTGCCCCTTTATCGAGAAGCGGCGGATCACGGTGATCACCAATTCCATTCTGGTGCTCAACGGGCTGCGGCACTCGCAGAATGTGCGCCTGATTATGCTGGGAGGCCTGTATAATTATCAGGAGGAGGAGCTGGGAGGGCTGATGAACAACCACGGCCTGGAGCGCATGCGCGCCAACCGGATGTTCATGGGCTCAGCCGGCTTTGACGAGCGGTTTGGCTTTGCCATTACCAATGCGTCCCTGGAGATGTACACAACCTGCATCGCAAGCAGCCTGAGCACCTGCGTCCTGGCCGACAGCACCAAGTACATGAGCGGCGGGACGTCTGTCGCCGCCACGCCGGAGCAGGTGGAGTACCTGATCACCGATGCGGGGCTGGACCGCCGGGCCAAGGAGGCGATGGAGGCGCAGAGCGTGAAGGTGATCCTGGCGGATCAGATACCGTGAAGGGGGAGGGATGCAGATGAATGAGGAATTTGCGGCGCATCCCGCGGCGGAGGCCTGCGGGACGGCGGAAGAGATCCGGTTTGATGCCCGGGCGGCCAGAGCGCCGGCCTGGTACGACTGGGGCGCGCCCGCGGGTGCGCTGCTGACCTCCGCGGCGGTGGCGGCCCTCTGCGTCTGGATGCTGCTGGAGCCGGGCGTGCTGACCAGGATCTGCGGCGCTGTGGCGCTGGCAGCCTATGGCCTGTATGCGGCGCGGTACTTTGCCAGTTTTGCGCGCAGCCGCCGGCTGCGCACCACAGAGGCGCGGCTGACAGAGACGGTGCTGGAGGTTTCCTGCAAAGCGTGGACCAAACGCCTCCCGGTGCGGGAGATTGTGTTCACCATGAGCTATTCCAGTTCCACCAACCTTTGCCTCGTTGCCGCCACGGAGACGGACTATGCAACAATTTCCTGCAGCTGCGGTTACCTGCTGGCCAGGGAAGGCAGGGATGCGCTGGTCCCATTTTACGCGCTGAACAAGCGGTTCATGCAGTGGAACCCCAAGCATGTCAACTATGTCCGGAACAAACGGTACCGCCGGCAGAATCCGTTTCGCGTCCCGTTGTTTGTATTTGAAACGGAGTATGATTCGCCGCGCGCTGCGAGGCTGGTTGCCCTGCTGCGGGAGCGGTACCGCTTTCGCTGAACAGGACGGTGGAAAAGGAGGCAATGGCAATGGAATTATATGGGACGCCCGCATCCGGCGGCGCGGCGGTGGGCAGGGTTTACCGGTATCTGCCGTTCCGCCCGGAGATTGTCCGGGCAAAGCTGCCGCCGGAAAGGGTTCCCGCTGCCTGCCGGCGTCTGGAAGAGGCCAGAGCGGCGGCAGAGGCTGAGCTGGAAAGGCTCGCCGCGACGATGGGGGACACTGCCGGAGGAGAGATTTTCCGCGCGCACAGAGCGCTTGCGGCAGACGAGGATATCTGGGAGGAAATTCTGGAGGCGGTTCGCGGCGGCGCCGATCCCACGCTGGCGCTGGACCAGGTGTTTGGGCAGTATGCGGCGCTGATGCGGGCCAATCCGGACGCCGGAATGCAGGAGCGGGCGGCGGATCTGCAGGATGTGTGCAGCCGCCTGCTCCGGAATCTTGCCGGCCTGCCGGAGCAGAATCTCAGCCGTCTGCCGGGGCCGGTCGTCGTGGCGGCGCACGACCTGCTTCCTGCGGATACCGCCACGATGGACCGGAAGCATGTTCTGGCCATTGTGACGGAAACGGGAGGACGGACATCCCATTCGGCAATCCTGGCCAGGGAATATGGGATTCCCGCCGTACTCGGCGTACGGGATGCGCTGCAGCTTCTTCCCGACGGGACGGAGGCTGCGGTGGATGGTACGGAAGGCCGGGTCGTGGTGGATCCGGACGAGGCGGTCCGGACCCTGTTCCAGCAGCGCAGGGAAGCGCATCGCCTGAAAAGCGCGTCGGACGCGGCGTTTCTCCGCGCCCCGTGCCGCAGTGCGGACGGAACGGCGGTGGAAATCGGCGTGAACCTGGGAGAGGACTTCGCGGCCGGAACGGAGACGGAGCCCTGGG
This sequence comes from Clostridiales bacterium, assembly GCA_019422005.1. GTDB lineage: Bacteria > Bacillota > Clostridia > Oscillospirales > Oscillospiraceae > Avoscillospira_A. The sequence continues at coordinate 39,388 of JAHZEF010000003.1, read as the reverse complement.
TGGATCTGGTCGGGCTGTTCCGGACGGAATTCCTTTATATGCGGGGAGACCATCTTCCCACGGAAGAAGAGCAGTACACGGCCTATCGCCGGCTGCTGCAGGCCTACGGCCCAAAGCCGGTGGTGCTCCGGACGCTGGACGTGGGGGGAGACAAGACGCTGCCGTGCCTGCCGCTGCCGCGGGAGGAGAATCCCTTCCTGGGGAAGCGGGCCCTGCGCCTGTGCCTGGATCGGGAGGATCTGTTTACAGCCCAGCTGCGGGCGGCGTTCCGGGCGTCTGTTCACGGGAATCTGTGGATCATGTTTCCCATGGTGAGTACGCCGGAGGACTGGCGGAGGGCCAGAGGCGCTGCGGACCGGGTGCGGCGGGAACTGGAGGCGGAAGGAATCCCGGTTTCATCCGGCGTGCGGCTCGGGGTCATGGTGGAAACGCCGTCCCTGGCAATTCTGGCAGACCGGATTGCAGATGAAGTGGACTTTGCCAGCATCGGCACTAACGACCTCTGCCAGTATACGCTGGCGGTGGATCGCGGGAATCCTGCTGTGGCCGGCTACTACCAGATGTATGCGCCTGCGGTCTTCCGCCTGATTGCCCATGTGGCGCAGGTGTTTCACAGAGCGGGGAAGCCCCTGTGCGTCTGCGGGGAACTGGGCGGAGACGAGGCGGCCTGCCCGGCGCTGGTGGGAATGGGACTGCGCAGGCTGAGTATGAACGCCGGGTCTGTGGCGGCAGTCAAGCGGGCGATTGCCGGAAGAACAGTCCCGCAGATGGAGGCGCTGGCGGAACAGGTTCTGCAGTGCGCCACCGCAGCAGAGGTGGAACGCTGCCTGAAATCCCAATGACAGGAAGGAGAACTGCTGTATGTATCAGAAAATTGTCACGGTTCGGAATGAATCAGGGCTGCATGCCAGGCCGGCCTCTGTCTTTACCGCAGAGGCAAAACGCTTTCAGAGCGCGGTGACGATCCGGCGTGCCGGCGGGGAAGCCGGCGTCAATGCCAAATCCATGGTCAAGCTTCTGGCGCTGGGCATCTGTAAGGGACAGTCCGTGGAGCTGACGGCGGATGGGCCGGACGAGGCGGAAGCGGTGGAGGCGCTGGCAGCGCTGATTGAACAGGGATTTGGGGAATAGAACGCATAAAAAACAGCCGCATTGCGGCTGTTTTTGGCAGATCTGCGGCTGCAGCCGGCAAGACCCGCCCGATTCCGGCATGTGCCTGCCTGTACGGTACGGGTTACGGGCTGCAGAAGAAATGCAGGCCGGCGCCCCTGCAAACGCCGGCGTGCGCCGTCCCGCGCGGCGCGGCTCAGTCCCCGACGGTAAAGACGTCTTCAATGGACACGTGGAAAACCTGGGCGATCTTCCATGCCAGAACCAGGGACGGGTTATACCTCCCCTTTTCGAGATTCCCGATTGTCTCCCTGCGCACGCCCACCAGCTGCGCCAGATCGTCCTGCTTCAGATTATATTTTGCGCGGAATTCCCTGATCCTGTTTTTAATCATTGCGCAGCCCCCAGCTCTCGCGAAACCCGTAATAGGCGGTTGAGGCCGCATGGACGATGACAGAAACCGCCCAGCCGATGGAGAAGCCGCTGGAAAGGGCCGCATTTCCGGCCTTGCCCATTGCAAAGAAGTTTACAAGGGTGGCCACGGCGACCGCCGCCATGCCGCAGTAAAAGGCGCGTGCGGCAGACTGCCTCATGTACGCGTCCAGCATTTCATCAGACTTCAGGAAAAAATACTCAAAGTCCACCGCAAAAGCAAAGAACGCCAGAAAGACCCGTTCTTCCGTCAATATCCCAATCAGGCCAAGCAAAGACAGCAGCCCCATCAGTCCGTACAGGGGTTTGTTCTGTTTCATAATAATCTCCTTTGATGTGATATATTTCGCTCTTAATATGATAAATATATCACATACTCCGGCGCTGTGTCAACCCGGCGGCCCTTCGGCCGGCCGGACGCGGCGCGGCCGCCCCTCCCATCAGGCCGCTGCACGGGTTGACACCGCCCTGCAGAGGCCTTATACTGGGCAAAACGCGCTGACGGGACGGTATTTGCAGTTTCATGAGGCGCGGATCCGGGAAGGAGATTGGCAATGGGGAACATGAATACCTTTACAGGAAAGCGGATCGACCCTTTGGAGATGAGGGCGGAGGACGTCTGCCTGGAGGACCTTGCGCATGCACTGAGCCTGCTGTGCCGCGGGGGCGGGCACCTGCGGCACTTTTACTCGGTGGGGCAGCACGCGATCAACTGCATGAAGGAGGCGCGGGCGCGGGGATGGCCGCCCCGGCTGCAGCTGGCCTGCCTGCTGCACGACGCCGGCGAGGCGTATCTGGCAGACGTGATCCGGCCTGTCAAAGTACATTTGAGCAATTATTCTGCCATTGAAGAGGCCGTGATGAGGCGGATTTGGGAGCGCTATGGCCTGATGGATTTGAGCGCGGAGGAGAATCGCCGATGGCGGCAGATTGACGACGAAATGCTGTGCGCAGAGTGCGCGGCGCTGCTGGCGGGGGCGGGAGACGGACGGGCCCCGCAGCTGTATGCGCGCCCGGATCTGACGGAGCGGCGGTGGGAATCGGTGGAGAAGGAATTTAAGAAATTGGCCTGCCTGCTGACGGCGGAATTGGGAACTGCGGGGGCATGACGGAGCCTGCCCCTGCGCATGTCCGCTTCTGCCGCCGGGAAGGCGCAGATAAAACAGCCATACAGACCGTTTTGGCCTGTATGGCTGTTTGCTCTGTTGGGCTGCGGCGCCGGATACCGGCGCCAAGCCTGTGGCGTGCGGATTACATTCCGGCGTAAAACTCCGAGACGGCGGCGAAATATGCGTCGATATTCTCCCATTTGGACATGGGCGGAATATCGCAGCCGGAGGAGATGACGAAATTGTCGTATTTGCAGCATGCTTCCATAACAGACAGCGTGCTGGCGCGGATGGACTCCGGCGTGCCGTTGCGGAATTCACGGGCAGGATCGATATTGCCCATGGCGATGACGTCCGCGGGAATATGCGGCATCATTTCCGCCATGTCGATGGCGTTGCCGAAGTGGTAGACCTTTGCACCGCACGACAGGATGGAGTCGATGGTCAGAATCGCGGTGTTGCCGCAGTTGTGATAGACAACGAGGAAGTTTTCATCCTGTACGGCGTCCACGATCTGCCGGCAGTAATCTGCGGAGAACTCCTGTGCCAGCGCCGGTGAGAGCAGGCCGGCCAGCGGCTCGGCGATGACGACGCCGTTGGCGCCCACGGCCTTGTAGGCCTGGATATATGCGATCAGGAATTCAGTGGCCTTCCGAAGCAGGATGTGCACCATGTCCGGCTCGTCGTAGCAGTTGGCCATGGCCTCGGAGACGTCCATCAGGCGGCCTGCCAGAGAGAAAGGACCGATCACGCCGGCAAGGACCGGCCGGTCTTCAATCAGCTTCACCGCTTTTTCAATGGCCTCGATATAAATGCCGGTCCGGCAGTCGCCGACGGCGGGGACAGGAAGGGCTTCGGCGGCTTCCTCGGAAGTGACGACAGCGCCCACCACGGTGGGGACCTCGTCGTCGCTGAAGCGGATGGTGGAGCCGAAGCATTCCGCCTCCACAGACAGATCCATGAGGCTGACGGAGGCGCCGCTGGGCACGCGGTCTGCAATCAGCTTCATGCCGCGGGCCTGCAGGTCGCTGCTGGAGATCAGCTCCCGAACCGTAATATCCATCAGCTGAATGGCGGGGAAGGAAAGCACAGGTGTGGTCTTTTTGGGACCGGGGCCGTTGAGCGACGCGGCCCACTGATACATGTTGCGCTTCATGGATGAATTCCTCCTTTTTTAATTGCCTCTATCATAGCACGGCGCCGGGGAGAAGTCTGGTTTTATATTTGCATTTTTGGCAGGATAATTTGAATTAACGCCCCTGCCGAAGCGATGGGCGGGGAAAGCCCGGCGGAAGCCGGCCGGCGCGGAGCCGTTCCGGGGCGGCGCGGCTGCAGAAATCCCCGGGATCTGCCCTGCGGATCCCGGGGAAACGGCGTTTAATCCAGTTCCAGCGCGCCGGTATACAGCTGGTAGTATGTGCCCTTCAGGGCCAGCAGCTCTTCGTGGGTACCGCGCTCAATGATCCGGCCGTGATCCAGAACAAGGATTGCGTCGGCATTCTGCACGGTGCTCAGACGGTGGGCGATGACAAAGACGGTGCGTCCGGTCATCAGCGCGTCCATGCCCTGCTGGACGATGGCCTCCGTCCGGGTATCGATGGAGGAAGTCGCTTCGTCCAGAATCATCACCGGCGGGTCGGCCACGGCGGCCCGGGCGATGGCCAGCAGCTGCCGCTGCCCCTGGCTGAGGTTGGCGCCGTTTCCGCTGAGAGGCGTATCGTAGCCCTGCGGCAGCCGGGTGATGAAGTCGTGGGCGCCGGCCAGCTGCGCGGCGGCGATGCACTCGGCGTCGCAGGCGTCCAAACGGCCGTAGCGAATGTTTTCCATTACGGTACCGGTGAACAGATTGGTATCCTGCAGAACGACGCCGAGGCTGCGGCGCAGATCGGATTTCCGGATTTTGTTGATGTTGATGCCGTCATAGCGGATTTTGCCGTCGGCAATATCGTAGAACCGGTTGATCAGGTTGGTAATTGTGGTCTTGCCGGCGCCGGTGGAACCGACGAAGGCAATTTTCTGCCCCGGCTTTGCGTACAGCGAAATGTTGTGCAGTACGATTTTGTTGGGGTTGTAGCCAAAATCCACGTCGAAGAACCGGACGTCGCCGGTCAGGCGGGTATAGCTGACGGTGCCGTCGCTGTGGGGATGCTTCCAGGCCCAGACGTTCATACGCTCGTCGCTCTCCACCAGCTGGCCGTCGGCGGTCTCTCTGGCGTTGACCAGCGTGACATACCCCTCGTCGGTCTCGGGCTGCTCGTCGATCAGCGTAAAGATGCGCTGGGCGCCGGCGAGGCCCATGACCACGGCGTTGAGCTGGTTGGAAACCTGGCCGATATTGCCGGCGAACTGCTTGGTCATATTCAGGAACGGCACCACGATGCTGATGCTGAAGGCGAGGCCGGAGATGCTGACGTTGGAAGCGCCGCTCAGCAGCAGCGCGCCGCCCAGAACGGCGACAATGACATACAGTACATAGCCCAGGTTGTTCAGGATGGGCATCAGCATATTGGCATACCGGTTGGCCTTGCGGGCGTCGGAGAACAGGGCGTCGTTGATGGCGTCAAAGTCCTGCATTGCCGCCTGCTCGTGACAGAAGACCTTGATCACCTTCTGGCCGTTCATCATTTCTTCCACGAAGCCTTCGGTGCGTCCCAGGGCCTGCTGCTGGCGCAGGAAGTATTTGGCGGAGCCGCCGCCGATTTTTTTGATGATCCAGGTCATCAGAACCACGCCGGCCACAACCACCAGCGTCAGCCAGAGGCTGTAATAGACCATGATCACCAGAACGGACAGCACGACGATGGAGGAGAGCAGCAGCTGGGGGAAGCTCTGGGAAATCATCTGCCGCAGGGTATCGATGTCGTTGGTGTAGTAGCTCATGATATCGCCGTGGTTGTGCGTGTCAAAATATTTGACGGGAAGGTCCTGCATCCCGTTGAACATTTTTTCCCGCAGCTTCGCCAGGGAACCCTGGGTGATTACGGCCATCAGCTGGGTGAATGTGAGGCCGGCGGCCAGGCTCAGGACGTAAAACAGGCAGAGCAGCCCCACCAGCCGGACCACCTGCCCGGATACGGCGGCCCAATCGCCGGACTGCCAGTTCTGCTCGACGATGGCGATGATGTTCTGCATGAACACGGCCGGCAGCGCGTTGACAATGGCGTTGAACACGATGCAGACAATGACCACCGGGAGGAGCACCGGGTAGAACTGCAGCAGCGTACGGAACAGACGCAGCAGAATCCCCTTGCGGGAAGCGGAGGGCTTCCGGCTGTTATGCGACATCGTGATCACCTGCCTTGTTCTGCGAGGTATAGACCTCGCGGTAGATTTCGTTGGACTGCAGAAGCTCCTCGTGGGTTCCCACCGCGTTGATCACGCCGCCGTCCATGACAATGATGCGGTCGGCGTCCTGTACGGAAGCGACGCGCTGGGCGATGATCAGCTTGGTGGTTTCCGGGATGTACTGACGGAAGGCCTGGCGGATCAGCGCGTCGGTACGGGTATCCACCGCGCTGGTGGAATCGTCCAGAATCAGGATCTTTGGCTTTTTCAGCAGCGCGCGGGCGATGCACAGCCGCTGCTTCTGGCCGCCGGATACGTTGGAGCCGCCCTGCTCAATATAGGTGTCGTAGCCGTCGGGGAACTGACGGATAAACTCATCGGCCTGTGCAAGGCGGCAGGCTTCCATCAGCTCTTCGTCAGTGGCGCCGGGGTTGCCCCAGCGCAGATTTTCCTTGATGGTGCCGGAGAACAATACGTTTTTCTGCAGTACGACGGCCACCTGATCGCGCAGAGCGTCCAGGTCGTAGTCCCGGACGTCCACGCCGCCCACGCGGACAACGCCTTCCGTGGCGTCGTAAAGGCGGGGGATCAGCTGCACCAGCGTGGATTTGGAAGAGCCGGTGCCGCCGATGATGCCGATTACTTCGCCGGAGCGGATGTGAAGGTCAACGCCCGACAGCGCCATGCGCTCGGCACGCTTGGCATACTTGAAGCTGACGCCCTCAAAATCGATGGAGCCGTCTTTTACCAGGGTGACGGCGTGCTCCGGGCTCTGCAGGACGCTCTGCTCGGAGAGGACTTCCACGATCCGCTTGGCGGATTCCTCCGCCATGGTGATCATGACGAATACCATGGAAAGCATCATCAGGCTCATAAGGACCTGGAAGTTATAGGTCAGCATGGCGGACATCTGGCCTACGTCCAGATTCAGCCCCCGGGTGGTGATGACCGTATAGGAACCGTAGGACAGAACAAACACCATGGCGGCGTAGACGCAGAACTGCATCAGCGGGTTGTTGAAGGCCAGAATGCGTTCGGCCTTGGTGAAATCGGCCCGCACATCTTCCGCGGCGGCATTGAACTTCTGCTTGTCAAACGCTTCGCGGAGATAGGATTTGACCACGCGCATGCCCTTGATATTTTCCTGCACGGAGTTGTTCAGCGCGTCGTATTTTTTGAACACGCGGCGGAAAAGCGGCATGGTTTTGCGGATCACCAGGATCAGGCCGGCCGAGAGGACCGGGATGACCAGTACAAAAATCAGCGCCAGCTTTCCGCCCATGATGAACGCCATTACGAAGGAAAAGATCAGCATCAGCGGACAGCGGATCGCCGTCCGGATCAGCATCATATAGGCGTTCTGCACGTTGGTGACGTCCGTGGTCAGCCGCGTCACCAGACTGGAGACGGAGAACTTGTCAATATTTTCAAATGAGTAGCCCTGAATGGAGCGGAACATATCCTTGCGCAGGTTGCGGGCGAAGCCACAGCTGGCCATGGCGCAGGTGGAGCCTGCCGCGGCGCCCAGCGCCAGGGAAAGCACCGACATGACAAACAGCGTCAGCCCATACCGGATGATCACGTCCATGGAGCAGCCTGCCTTGATTTCATTGACCAGATTGGCGATCAGAAACGGGATCAGGCATTCGAGAATTACCTCGCCCACGACGAGGACGGGCGTGAGCACGGAGGATTTTTTGTATTCCCGAATACTTCGGGCCAATACCCGGATCATCAAATCATTCCTTCCTTTTCTAATATCTTCAAATGGTTTATATTGTTATGCTGCGAACAAAATAACGGGGGAAAACCCGGCTCACGGCGCATCCAGATTGTCGGACATCCGGATGACGACCTCGAGGAAAACCTGCAGCTGGCCCGGCGAGATGTCCCGGGTGATCACGCCTTCGATCTCTCTGGCAGCCGCCCGGACCTGGCAGTCCAGCTGCAGCGCGCGCTCGGTGGGCACCAGGCTTTTGAGGCGGGCGTCAAAGCTGACGCTCTCCCGGCGGATGATGCCGTCCCGCTCGAGAAGCTGCAGAATGCCTGTGGCCGTAGAGCGGCTCAGGCCGAAGGCGTCCTCCACATCTTTCTGAAACACCGGCCCGTCCTGACAGTGCTTGATGATGTAATGCATGATGCGGCTCTGCACGCCGGTGATGCTGAGATCCGCCAGAGCGGCGTTCATCCGCTTTTTCAGCTTGTGTGACAGCATATTGATCCATGCGCCGTAGTCACGGTCCATTTCGCCATCGCCTCAACTTCCTGACCGCGTTGTTTGTTAGGGGGCGAACAGAATCCTACCGCATTTTTCCGGGTTTGTCAATGGAAAGCGGGAATTTCGTGAAACTGGAAAAAGACGGTTCGGCAGGGCGGCCGTTCTGTGGACAGAATGCCGAAGGCCGGCGGGGCACGGCGCCGGAAGGAATCGCAGGCCGGCGCCGGCAGCCTCCGGATGGGCGGTGCCTCCGCCTGCCGGGCTCCCGGGGCAGCGCCTGCGCCCCTGCGGCGCTTCCGCATGCCCCTGCCGGCCGTACGCCGCGGCGCGGCGGGCTTCAGGAGAGTTCGGACATGCCGTGGTAGAGCTGATAGTATTCTCCGCGGAGTGCCAGCAGGGAAGCATGGTCGCCGCGTTCGATGATCCTGCCGTGTTCCAGAACCAGGATGGCGTCCGCATTCCGGACGGTACTCAGCCGGTGGGCGATGACAAAGACGGTCCGCCCCTCCATCAGCTGGTCCATGCCCTGTTCGATCAGGCGTTCGGTCCGGGTGTCGATATTGGAGGTGGCTTCGTCGAGGATCAGAACCGGCGGATCGGCCACAGCGGCCCGGGCGATGGCCAGCAGCTGCCGCTGGCCCTGGGAAAGGCTGGAGCCGTCGGCGCTGATCTGCGTATCGTAACCGTTGGGCAGGCGGCGGATGAAAGAGTGGGCGCCCGCGATTTTGGCGGCCCGGATCACCTCTTCGTCGGTGGCGTCCAGCTTGCCGAAACGGATGTTGTCTGCAATGGTCCCGGAAAACAGATGCGTGTCCTGCAGGACAATGCCCAGCGAGCGCCGCAGCGCGTCCTTTCGGATTTGCCGGACGTCGATCCCGTCATAGGTGATGGAGCCCTCCTGCACGTCGTAGAAGCGGTTGATCAGGTTGGTGATGGTGGTTTTTCCGGCGCCGGTGGAGCCGACAAAGGCGATCTTTTGTCCCGGCTTTGCATACAGGCTGATATGCTGCAAAATGGCCTGCTGCTCCTGATAGCCGAACAGTACGTCGTGAAAGCGCACGTCTCCGCGCAGGGGGATCAGGGCCCCGTCGGGTTTCTGCCAGGCCCAGGAGCCGGTTTTTTCCGGGCAGGCGATCCATGTGCCGCAGTCTTCCCGGACATTAACCAGCTGGATTTCTCCCGCGTCGCATTCTGAAGGCGTGCGCATGGCCTCGAAGATCCGCTCGGCGCCGGCCAGAGCCGCCAGCAGGAGATTGCCCTGCTGCGTGAACTGGTTGATCGGCAGCGCCGCCTGGCGGACAAAAACCAGATAGCTGACCAGGCTGCCGACGTCGGCGGAGCCGCGGAGCGCCATGATGCCGCCGAGTACTGCCACCAGGGCATAGTTGACGTAAGAGATGCTGACCACGGCCGGGATCATGGTGGCGGCGTAACTCTGCGCACTGGTTCCCGCCCTGCGCAGACGTTCGTTTTTTTCCCGGAATATCCGGAGGTTTTCCTCCTCGTGGCGGAATACCTTGACCACCTTCTGGCCGTTGACCAACTCCTCGATATAGCCGTCCAGGTCGCCCAGGCATTCCCGCTGCCGGGAGAAGCCGGCCTTGCTGCGCCGGCCGGAAGCGTGGATATAGAGGAACATGGCCGCGTATCCCAGAACCACCAGGAGAGAGAGCCGCCAATTGAGAATGAAGAGCAGGACAAGGATGCCGACCATCTGAATCAGGCTTTGGATCACCATGGCGAAGCTGTTGTTCAGCGCATCGGAGACGGTATCCACATCATTGGTGAAATAGCTCATGGTGTCGCCGTGCCGCCGGCTGTCAAAAAAGCGCAGCGGCAGCGTCTGCAGGTGGGCGAAGAGGTCCCGCCGGATGTCAAAGAGCACCTTTTGCGCGGCGCGGACCATGGTCTGCGTGTAGCCGAAAGCGGCAAGGACGCCGGCTGCATAGATCAGCGCCGTCACGGCGACGCCGCGGGCAAGCGCACCCCGGTCGCCGCCGATCAGGCTGTTGACCACCGGGCGGATCATATAGGTCCCCAGAAGATTGGCGCCCGCGCTGACCGCCGCCAGGAGGGCGACTGTCAGAAGGAGGAGGCTGTGGCGGCCCAGATAGGAGAACAGCGCGCGAAGCGTGAAGCGGAGATCCTTCGGACGCTTACGGTTCGGTGTGCGGGCCATCGCTTTCCCCTCCTTTCGTCTGGGATGCATAAAGTTCCTGGTAGATGGGATCGCTGCGGAGCAGCTGGCTGTGGGTGCCGCAGGCATGGATCCGGCCGTCCTCCAGAATGATGATTTGATCGGCATCCATGACGGAGGTGACCCGCTGGGCGATGATCAGCTTTGTGACATGCCGGAGGCGGGCCAGAGCGGCGCGGATGTCAGCCTCTGTCGCCATGTCCACCGCGCTGGTGGAGTCGTCAAAGATCAGGATTTTTGGCTGCTTCAGCAGGGTGCGCGCGATGCACA
>JAHZEF010000003.1:26839-28757 GCA_019422005.1 Clostridiales bacterium | reverse complement strand
GCGGCTTCTGGCCGCCGGAGACAGTGACGCCGCCCTGCCCGAGATCGCTGTCGGGCCCGTCGGGCATCCGCTTGAGGAATTCATCGGCGCAGGCCGCGCGGCAGGCTTCCCAGAGCGTTTCATCGTCCGCTTCCGGACAGCCCCAGAGCAGATTGTCCCGGATGGTGCCGGAGAACAGGACATTTTTCTGCAGAACGATGCCGACGGCGTCCCGCAGGGCGGACAGGTCGTATGCCCGGACGTCGTGCCCGCCCACGAGAACCTGCCCCTCCGTCACATCATAGAGCCGGGGGATCAGCTGCACCAGCGTGGTCTTGGCGGAACCGGTACCGCCGAGAATCCCCACAGTCTGGCCCGCGGGGATGCGGAGCGTGACGTCGGACAGCGCGTATTCCCGGGCCTCCGGATGGTAGCGGAAGCTGACGGAACGGAATTCAACGCTTCCGTCCGGTACGGCGTGCAGCGGCGCCTGCGGCGAGGTCAGCGTGACGGGCTCATCCAGAACCTCCAGAATGCGCTGTGCGCTGGCCAGCGAGCGGGTCAGAAGCAGGAAGACGTTGGAGATCAGCATCAGGGAGTTCATCACCTGCATGACGTAGCTGAGGAAACCGGTCAGCTGGCCGACCTGGAGGCGGCTCTGCAGAATCATATTGCCGCCGAACCACATGATCAGCACCGTGGCCGTGTACATGGTGAGCTGAAAAGCCGGCAGGTTCAGTACGGCGGTCCGGAATGTGCGCTGGCTGGTCTGCATCAGGTTCTGATTCACCTGCGCAAATTTTTCCGCCTCGTATTCGCCGCGGACAAAAGCCTTGACGGTGCGGATTGCCTGCAGGTCTTCCTGCACCACATGATTCAGCCGGTCCATCGCCGCCTGCAGCCGGCTGTACAGCGGTGCGATTCTGCGGACAATGGCAAAGAGAACGATACCCAGGACGGGCGTGCACACCAGAAAAACGACGGCAAGGCGGGCGTTCATGCAGATGGAGAGCCCGATTCCCATAAACAGCAGTATGGGGCTTCGGACCAGGGGCCGGAGTCCGCCGTTGATGGCGTTCTGGATCACGGTGACGTCAGTGGTCATGCGGGTCACCAGGGAAGACGTGTCAAAATGATCCAGGTTGGAGAAGGAATAGCGCTGCACCGCTTCATATTCCGCCTCCCGCAGCCGCGCGCCGAGGCCATAGGAGGCCCTGGCGGCGAACCGGGCGTGCAGCAGGCCGCTGCCCAGGGAAACCAGCGCGCAGACGGCCATCAGGATGCCCTGATGCAGGATCAGGGATACGTTGCGGGCAGCCACGCCTTCGTCGATGATGGCGGCCATCAGTACCGGGATGAACAGCTCCGCCGCCGTCTCAACCAGGACCAGAAGGGAGGCCAGCAGCAGATCGCGCCGGTAGGGGCCGAGGTAGCCGCCCAGCCGTTTGAGGACGCTCAACGATATTCCACCTCGCTCCTCCGCTGATGTTTCAGGTTTTGATGTGCGCGGGAAAGGAAGTCTGCAAACTGCCCGCGCTCTGCGTCTGTAAACCCGCGGAGCATGGCCTGCTCCATGGCGCGGCAGCGCTCCTGCCAGAGTTTGCTGGCGCGCCGGCCCGCTTCCGTCAGCTGAATCCGGTCGGCCCTGCGGTCGGCCTGATCCTCGGAGCGGAGAAGGAAGCCGTTGCGTTCCAGGGTGTCGAGCATGCGGCTGACCGCGGCGGGATCCACCTCGAAATAGTTGGCCAGCTCCCGCTGGGAACAGGGGCCGTGGACGCTCAGATAGCCGAGCAGCTTGGGCTGGCCGGCGCCCAGGCCGATTTCCTGAAAGCAGGGGCGAAGGTAGTTCCGCTGCGCATGAAAGGCGCGGTAAAGCAAAATATGAAACATACGTTCCAAAGGCGACATCCTCCGTGCCAAATCGTTGATATATCAATTA
>JAHZEF010000003.1:0-26829 GCA_019422005.1 Clostridiales bacterium | reverse complement strand
GAGCGGGGAAGCGCTTTGTCAAGAGGCAGTCGCGGCACGCGGGAAGCGCGGGACGTCCGGCGGCGGGAAGCGGCCTCTTGTGGAAGCGGCGCGAAGCGGCTATAATACAGGGGTCGGAACAAACAAACGGAGCCCGGTCTGTACGGAGGGGGAGCACATGGCGGCAATTTTATTGGTGGAAGACGACCGAAGCATTGTGGAGCATTTGAAGCAGTTCCTGCGCCGGGAAGGGTTTTCTGTGGACGCGGCCGGCGGCCAGCGGGAGGCTCTGGAACTGGTGCAGACGGGCCGCTACAATCTGGTGCTGCTGGATGTGTCCCTGCCGGACGGGAACGGCTATGCGGTCTGCCGCGCCGTCAAGGCGGAATGGGGGATCCCGGTGATTTTCCTGACGGCGTCCGGCGATGAGTACAGCGTGGTCAACGGCTTTGACGCCGGGGCCGACGACTATATTGCCAAGCCCTTTCGGCCGCTGGAGCTGGTTTCACGGATCAAGAATGTACTGCGGCGCAGCGGCCGGGGAGACGGCGTGCTGGAATACGGGGGCCTGACCGTGGACACCGTCCGCGGCGTCGCCGCAAAAAACGGACGGGAGATTGGCCTGTCTGCGCTGGAGTACCGCCTGCTGCTGGTCTTCCTCAACAACAGGGGCGCAGTCCTCTCCAGGAACCGGCTGCTGGAGGAGATCTGGGACGTGGCCGGGGATTATGTCAATGACAACACGCTGACGGTGTATATCAAGCGCCTGCGCGACAAGATTGAGGAGGATCCGCAGAACCCGGCGCTGCTCCGGACGGTGCGCGGCCTGGGATACCGGATGGGAGAAGGCGTATGAGGCTTTTTTTCCGGAATCCGGAGATCCGGCGCAGCTTGCGGCTCTGGCTCCTGGCGGACGCCGCGGCGGTTGGCGCGGGATGGCTGCTGGACCGGCGGTTCGGCGTCTGGACGGCGGCGGTCTGCCTGGCGCTGACGCTTCTGCATTTCGGGAGCACCTGCCGGCGGTATCGGGCGCTTTCGGAGCTGAGCCGGGAGATTGACCGGATTCTCCATGACAGCGCCCGGTTTGATCTGGCGCAGTTTCAGGAGGGGGAGCTGGCCATCCTGCACAGCGAGATCTATAAGATGACAGTTCGCCTGCGGGAACAGGCGGACGCGCTCCGGCGGGACAAAACGTACCTGGCCGATTCCATTGCGGACATTTCCCACCAGATCCGGACGCCGCTGACGTCGCTGCATCTGGTTGCAAGCTTCCTGGCGGAGGAGGATCTGGAAGAGGCGCGCCGCCTGGCGCTGGTCCGGGAATTCCGTGAGCTTCTGGGGCGGATAGACTGGCTGATCGACGCGCTGCTGAAGATTTCCAGGCTGGATGCCGGCACGGTCCGGATGGCGCGGCGGCCTGTGACGGCTGCGCAGCTGATCCGCCGGGCGGCTGAGCCGCTGGCGATTCCCATGGATCTGCGCGGCCAGCGGCTGACGGTCTGCGCCGGCGGCGAGCAATTTGTCGGCGATCTGGACTGGAGCGCGGAAGCGGTGGAAAATATTCTGAAGAACTGTATGGAACATACGCCGGAGGGCGGGGAGATTCGCGTGAGCGCCAGGCAGACCCCGATTTTCATGGAACTGGCGATCACGGACAGCGGCCCCGGGATCGACCCGGAGGATCTGCCGCACCTGTTTGAACGGTTTTACCGGGGCAAGGATGCGGGAAGCGGCAGCGTCGGCATCGGCCTGGCGCTGGCGAGGATGATCCTGACGGCGCAGAACGGAACGGTGAAGGCGGATCGGGCGAAGGAAGGCGGCGCGGAGTTTATCGTTCGTTTTTACAGCAGCACCGTGTAGCGGCGGAGCCTGCATACAGGCTCCGGGACGGCGGCCCTGTCTTCTGAAAAAGCGGCTTTGCAGCCGGAAGCGCTGCAAAGCCGCAGAGGGGCTGCGCCTCCGGGCCCTGCCGGCTGCTGCAGTCAGGCCAGCCTGCGGATGACGCCGCAGGCGATTTTTTCTCCGGCGCCGCCGGAGGGCTGTGTTGTGAAATCGTCCAGATGGCCGTGGAGGATGACGGTGTGCCCCACCACTTCGGGCAGGGAAAAGCGGTCCGTCAGGACAGCCAGGAATCCGCGGCCGGAGGCGGTGGCGAAGACAGGCGGCAGATCCCCGGCGTGGTATGGGTGCGGGCACCCGGCGGGATTCCAGTGGCCGCCGGCGTCGGAAAAGGATTCGCCGCCGCAGTCGGAGCCCTCGTGGATGTGCAGCGCGAAGATCCCGGAACTGCAGGCGCCGGCGGCGGTGGGCAGCCCTTCCAGGTCTGCCATAACCAGGACGCCGGCGGCGGTTGGGGTAAAGCTGACGGCGCCGCTCAGCCCCGGATACGACGCGCCGCCCCGGATCAGGGCCTCCGCCGCAGGCCGGAGCGGCTGTTGGGAATGTTCCATGTGATCACCTCCCGCCAGCGTATGCGGCGGCCGCGGGAAACGTGAATCGGGGCCGGGGTAAAACGGGGAGGGCGCTGCAGGCTGCAGCGCCCTCCTGGGGGATTATGACAGTGTTTCTGAAAGCTCCAGGCCGGGATTGCGCTTGATGGTGTAGTCGATGGACCAGAAGGAGGAGAAGACCAGCAGGCTGTGGCCCCGGTAATCCTCCAGCAGTTCGGCGTCGGAGGAAAGCTTCAGCTCCTTCAGGTCGGCGACGGGGCTTTTGGTGATGAACCGCAGCTGCTCGTAGGGGAGGCCTTCCATCCGCAGCTCCACGCCGTATTCATTTTTCATCCGGTACTGGAAGACTTCAAACTGCAGGACGCCCACGACGCCGACGATCACCTCTTCCATGCCGGTGTTCGGCACCTTGAAGATCTGAATGGCGCCCTCCTGGGCAATCTGCTCGGTCCCCTTGATAAACTGTTTGCGCTTCATGGTATCCCGCGGGCTGACGCGGGAAAAGTGCTCCGGGGCGAACGTGGGGATCCCCGCGAAGTGGAATTTCTTTCCCGGCACGGTGACAGTGTCGCCGATGGAGAAGATGCCGGGGTCGAACACACCGATGATATCGCCGGCGTAGGCCTCGTCGATGATCTCGCGCTCGGAGGCCATCAGCTGCTGCGGCTGGCTCAGGCGCATTTTTCTGCCGCCCTGCACATGGTAGACCTCGGCTTCCCGCTCGTATTTGCCGGAACAGATGCGCATAAAAGCCAGACGGTCCCGGTGCGCCTTGTTCATGTTGGCCTGGATTTTAAAAACAAAAGCGGAAAAATCAGGGGAGAAGGTGTCGATCTCGCCGCAGTCGGCCGTCCGGGGCAGCGGCGGCGGCGTCAGGCGCAGGAACTCCTCCAGAAACGGTTCCACGCCGAAATTTGTCAGGGCGGAACCGAAAAACACCGGACTGAGCGTCCCGTGCTGCACGGCGTCCCGGTCAAACTCCCGGCCCGCGGAGAGCAGCTCCACGTCGTCGATCAGCTGCCGGTGGCGCTCGGGGCCGATGTGGCCGGCGACCTGCGGATCATAGAGGTCGATTTCCAGCTTGTCCGCCCGGTTTTTGCCGGACACGCCGGAGAAAAAGGCAATGTGGCCCTGACTGCGGTCGTAGACGCCCTGGAATTCCTTCCCGGAACCAATGGGCCAGTTGACGGCGTAGGTGTCGATCCCCAGCTCCCGTTCCAGCTCCTCCAGCAGATCGAAGGGATCCTTGGAGTCCCGGTCCATCTTGTTGATGAATGTGAAAATCGGGATGTGGCGCATGGCGCAGACCTTGAACAGCTTCCGGGTCTGCGCTTCCACGCCCTTGGAGCCGTCGATCACCATGACGGCGGAGTCGGCAGCCATCAGCGTGCGGTAGGTATCCTCTGAGAAATCCTGATGGCCCGGCGTGTCGAGGATATTGATGCAGAAGCCCTCGTACTGAAACTGCATCACCGACGATGTGACGGAAATGCCGCGCTGCTTTTCAATCTCCATCCAGTCGGATACGGCGGCGCGGGAATTCTTTTTTCCCTTGACCGCGCCGGCCTGGGCGATGGCGCCTCCGTAGAGGAGAAATTTTTCGGTTAATGTGGTCTTGCCGGCGTCCGGATGCGAGATGATGGCGAACGTGCGCCGGCGGCTGATTTCTTCGCGCAGGGTTGGCAAAGTGGTCCCCTCCATTATAAAACAGTGAAAATCAATATATTCTATCACGCTTTTCGGTATGTTACAAGAAAAAACGGAAGATCGGCATAAAAAACGCCATTTCACAGCCGTGGCCGGGAAATGGCGGGGAGCGGCGCGTTACCAATACGTACGGTTGGCCTTGCCGCTGCAGATTCCGTACCAGATAATGCAGACAAAGATGACGCCGGTGAGAATCAGGCTGACGTTGGCGCTGAAGAAGCTGAGGTATTCATTGAGCAGGGAAACCAGGCCGAACAGGGTGACCAGGATCCCGATGATCAGCATTTTCGGTTTGATGTACCGGATGTAGGCTTCGCTGTCCAGGCAGTCCTTTGGAGACTTTCCGGTGGGTACCAGCAGGGAATTGGGGAACAGCCGGCCGGCCATGTGCAGCTTGAGGTAGGTATACAGGATATAGCCGCCGCAACCGATGGAGATCAGATCAAAAATCATCAAAAAGCTGTTGTCCATTCTTGTACAATCCTTTCAAAATCCGGCCCACGGGCCTGAAACGGCAATTTTCCTTATGATATCAAATCTTCCCGCCGGTTGCAACAGAAAAGCTGTGAAAAAAATTTTTGTGTTTCGTCTTGACACAGGGCGTTTTTTCCGATAAACTGAAATAGAAGTAAATACGCTCATTTGTTCCGTGCGGACGCACACCATGGAATCGGGTGCAATTCCCGGCGAGTCGGTCACTGTGAAGCTCCAGATGGAGATAAGTCAGATACATGGTAAAATGGGCCCCGTTTCTGCCACGACCAGAACGCGATGACTTGAAGTGCACCGCTGCGGCCCGCTGGCTGCGGCGGTTTTTGCGGTGGTTCCCTCCCACCGTATGAGGCTGCGGGCAGGGATTTACTTCAAAGCAGCATTGCGCTCCGGAATTCGGCCTCCGGGCGCGCCCGCGGAACAGACGACTCCCCCTCGTCTGTTCCGCGTTTTTCTGCCCGGAAGGCCTCGGGGCGTGCCGGCGGGCGGACTGCCTGCCAAAGGCCCGGAATCCTGTCCCGGGGGCGGCAGGGAGAAACAGGGCCGGCATGGCCCCCTGCGGTCATGCCGGCCTCTGGCTGTAAGCGAAAGGGCCCGCCGCAAAATGGAAACATTTTGCGGCGGGCCCTTTTGCGGTTTGGAGGGGCTGTCGGGGTATTTATTTGGGATAGACCGGGACAAAGGCCTTTGCTGAACGCATCCCTGCATCATGGATCGGATGAATCATCTTCGAGGAGTTTGGCCGGAGGGATTTCCAGAACTTCGGCAATTTTGAATAATGTCTCGAGGGAGATCCCTTTTGTAGTTCCGGTACTCTCGACCTGCGCCAGGAAATTGGGGCTTTTATGAATCTTCTCCGCCAGCGCTTCTTGTGTATAACCGCGCTTTTTGCGGCAGTAAGCAATCTTAAGGCCAAGGCCTTTATATTTTTCCGGGTACTCGGTCTGCACAAGATCAGCTCCTTGACATTATGCTGCCAATGACACGTTCTTTTCATAATTCCACCAGCCGTTTGCTGACTGCTTGGTTGAACTGCAACGCCATCCGCCCTCCTGCCTTGCCCATGTAACTGTATCAATATGATAAGGCAAGGGCTTTTGAAATTAGTCCATGTACCTGCACGAATCGGAAATTTTGTGTTGTGGTATAGGGGCAGAAAGAAAGTGATGGCTCTGAAAACCTGCCTGTTCATCGGCCGCCGGGATCGTGGGGATGCCGTGCCCGGCCTGCCTCCCGGGAGATGGAGCGCCATATCGCGGAGTACAGCGTGACGGATTTTATGGTCGGCCATGACAGCCGGTTTGACTTTATGGCGGTTGGTGCGGCGATAGCCTATAGCCTGATCCTGCCGTATCATCCGGCGGATCGGGCTGTGGGGCTGTCTCCCGGCTGTGACCACACTTGATACCCGCGGGACTGGAGCCGGTTCCAAAACGGCTTGCCATGATTCGGGCCGACCGCCGGGCGCTTGCCCGGAGCGATTTCCTGGCTGCCTGCGCCAGCCATCCCTCCGGTGGCTCCCGTGAGGTGCTGGAGGCCGCGCTGCAGAGACAAAAGCGGGGGCTGATGCGTGCAGCGAATCCTGCAGGGGGGTATCCGGTATGAGGCTGAAATCTATATTCCCGGTACTGGTTCTCATGGCAGTGCTCTCAGCCTGCGGGCATGAGCCGCCGGCCCTTGATCCATCAGACTGCGGGCATCCTTCCTTTGTTTCCGCCATAAAAAAAGAGGAGTGCTGCCTGTGCGGGGAACGCACCGACAACCTCCTCTCATGTGATTGGGGGCAGGATAATGTGGGACTTGCCAATGTCAACACTTTTGATGTGTGCCCGATTGACATCAACTGATATGACCATAGCGGCCGGCAGATCCATGAGCCGCAGGGGTGCATGAAGTATGGCAGCGTTGCTTTGGGGGATAGGAATCTCTGACCCGGAAGCCATCGGCACGTTTCTTTGTCAGGATTGTCTGGACGTTTTGGCAGAACGGCTTTTGGTTCGCGATCAGCCCTCGGAGATCGCGGTGGTCAATTTCATTACGCGGGAGCTTCGTCCGCTGGCAGGGCGCTGTCCCTGGTTCACTTTTGATAACTATGCGGTGGACTGCGATTTTCAGGAAAACGGCGGTATTGGCCTGCTGATCTACTGCCCGCCGCCTCGGTTTCAGGAGGCAGAGGAAGATTCATGTGCCGACGATGCCCCACGGTAAAACGGTAGTATCACTCCGGTATGAGACACAAAACTGCGTGCCTGCCCTTCCGCACAGCCGCCGCTGGGCTTTTAAAAATTTGACCCTGCGGCTTTCCCGGCCCATGAAGCGGAAAGGGAATTGAGGGAGGCCGGCATGGAGCTGATGGTGGCGGGGGCGCAGGCTGCGGGGTCAGCCTGCGCTGCGGTACAGGAAGACGACGATCTGGGCGCGGGTACAGCCGGCGTCCGGACGGAACATGTTGTCCCCAACGCCGGCGGCAACGCCGCTTTCCGCTGCCCAGGCCGCTGCGCCGGCATACCAGGCGCCGTCGGCGATATCGCGGAAGCCGCCGCCTGCGGCGGGGGGAGCGCCGGCCGCCCGGTGCAGGAAGGTCAGGGCCTGCCCCCGGGTAACGGGGGCGTCGGGCGCAAAGGTACCGGAGCCGACGCCCCGGGCAATGCCGTTTTCCACAGCCCATAATACGGCGTCATAATAATATGCGCCCGGGCGGACGTCGGTAAAGGGGCTGTCTGCGGCGCCGGGGGCCGGGGCGCCGGCAGCGCGCCAGAGGAACGTTACCGCCTGTGCGCGGCTGCAGATGCTGTCGGGGCTGAAAGTATGGCCGGAGGTACCGGCGGCGACGCCGTTTTCCGCAGCCCAGGCCACGGCTTCGGCGTAATAAGCGTCGGCGGGGACGTCGGAGAAGCCGGCTGCCGGCGCTTCCCCGGTCAACCGGAAGGAGGCGCTCACGTCCACGCGGCTGGCGGGCATGGTAAAGACGAAGCTGCCGCCGCCCTGTCCGGTGAACTGCACGTCGTCGCCGGCGGCATCGGTAATCCGCAGCCGCTCCAGTTCGTAGCCGCTGTCAGCCCTGACGGTCAGGGTGACAGCCCTCCCCGCGGAGGCGCTGTTCACGGAGGAAAGGACAGTGCCGTGCGCCATGCTGCGGTCGATCGTGATGGCGTAGACGGCGGCTCCTGAACCGGAACCGTTCCCGCCGCCGGCAGTGAAGGAAGCGGTGACGGTGACGTCGCTGGCGGGCATGATGAACCCGTGATTTATAACAGCCACGCTTTCGCCGCTTTCCGTTGCGGTAACTGTCAGGGTATCCAGCACGTACCCGCGGTTCGGCGTCACGGTGAGCGTGACGGGGTCGCCCGGCTTCGGATTGGCGGAGGGGGATGCAACTTCGACAGTACCGTTTTCCATGTTTTCGGCGACCGTCACCTTATGGGGCTGCCGCTCCAGCATGAGCTGGCTGGAGGCCCCGGCGGTGCCGCCGCCGTTTCCGGCAGGATAAAGGCAAGTGTTTTCCGCAAACTGCACGATTCCCAGACCGCTGTTTTCCAGCGTGCCGCCCATTTCATAAATGTGGCAGCCATTGCCGAAGATGGTCAGGGTGGCGCCCTCGGGCACGGCCAGGTCCAGACTGCCGGTCAGACGCCAGTCCTCCCGCAGCTCCAGCGACAGGCTTCTGTCCTCCGGGCCGTCGGGCGCGGCGTCCGAGAGCAAAAATACCTGAGCGGCTTCCTCGCCTTTTGCATAGCGCACGTTGTCGCCGTAGTCTTTCATTTTGCTGCTGTCCGGGCCCACAAGGGCACGGTAGGCCAGTACGCCCACCTGCGCCCGGGATACTTCCCCGGCGGGTTCCAGTTTGTTGTCCCTGGTGCCGCTGAGCAGTCCCATGCTGACCGCGTAGGCCAGATAGGGCCCGGAACCCTCGTCGGCAATCTGCCCGGCGTCGCTGAAGCGGCTGAGAATCGTAAGATTGTCGCTGGAGGTATCGATGCCGTGCGTTTTCTCGATCATCCTGAGGATGCCGGCGGCGGCCTCCTCCCGCGTGGCAGGCGCACTCCAGTAGGGGTCGCTGAACGGATCATCGGCCGTCACGCCGGTCATGTAGCCTTCTTCGAGCGCATGTTCAATGGAGGCAGGCACACGGTTGGGGCTTGTATCGACGCCCGACTGGCTGCCGTCCATGACCGAGAGCAGGACGGCAAGCTGGAATCTGGGGGTTGTGTCGTCCGGGCCGAACTGGCCGTCGCCGTAGCCGATGACGATCTGCCGGTCGGCCAGATACATGATGCCGTCGTAAAACCAGTTGTCCGGCGTCACATCGTGGAAGATGACGGGTTTGACGCCGGCCTGACTACCGGCAAATGCGCCGACCATGCGGACGGCCGCCTCCAAAATGGTATCGCCCTCCTGATAGGCCGGTGCGGAAAACGTCTTGCTGCCGCCGATATTTTCGTCCTGCAGGGCGGCTGCCCAGGCGTCCCAGATGGCTTCCCCTGCTTTTTCTTCCGTCCTCACGATGAATACGCCGGGGGCCCCCGTATTCGGCTCGGAATACAGATAGGTCTCAAATGCGGCGTCCCTGATGGACGTCTTCCAGTTGTCGAGGGAGAAGGGGACGCATTTGCGCACCGCCAGATACATCCAGCAGTAATATTCCATGGTGCCGGGCTTCAGCGTTCCGACCCCGGAGCCCAGGCCGCCTCCCGCGGCGCTGAGCACCCGATAGGTCAGCACGGTGAACTCGGCGAAGGTGACGGAGCCATCCGCATCCGGATCGCCGTCGGCCCTGCCGTTGAGGATGTTCCTGCTGCAGAGGTATTCAATGGCGGAACCGCTTCCAACCGGCAGGGCGAATACGTCTGCCAGGGCCGCACAGGCCTCGCTTCGGGTAAATGGGCCTGCCGCCGCATCGTATTCATAGCCGAAGGCGGACGATAATACTGCCGCCGCGTCGTCCTGGGTCATAACCTCGCTGCCGGCGCTGAAGAGGCCGTCGCCGTAAATATCGGCCAGGGCCGCTGCGGCGTCGGCCGCCCAGGGGAGAACCTCTCCGGACGATGCCGCCGCTGCGGGCGTCAGAGCCATGGCCAGTATGAGCGCCATTAGTGTACTGAGTATTCGCTTTCTCATGATCGCACTCCCTTTGCTGCTGTCCTGACCGGTCAGGTACAACATAATTTCTGTTCTGTTGTGGTACTGCCCGGCTGAGCGCCGAAGGTTCGTACCGCATGCAGGGAATGCCGGCGGAGGCTGGAGAAATTTCACTTCATTGCAGACAGAAAGACCGGACGGGACACGCAGCATTCTGCCCCGTCTGCCTTGCCATGCACTTTTTGAAAAAAGTCTTGTCATTGCCGGTGAAAATCAGATATAATAACAGCAGTTCATCCCCCTATGCCGGGGATCAACTACAACAGAACAGAAATTATGTCGTCAGAACAAGGTTCAGGCGGTCCAGCTGCCGGGCGTGCACGGCTCCGCTTTCCGCAGTGTAGATGCGGGTGGTGCCGACACTGGAATGGCCCAGGATATCGGCCAGCCGGGACAGGTCTTTTTCCATGGAATAGTGGGTTCTGGCGAACAGGCGGCGCAGGTTGTGGGGAAACACTTTTTCCGGCGCCACTTCCGCGCTTTTGCAGAGCCGTTTCATGTCCCTCCAGATGTTGCTCCGATCCAGCGGTTTGCCGGCCCGGGTGGTGAACACCGCCCCGGCGGTCTTTTTTTGCCCCTGGAGGTATTTCTGCAGCAGGCCCCGAAGCCGGCCCGGGAGGAATACCACGCGCCATTTCCCTTTGCTGAACAGCTCGGCCCGGCCTGTGCGGACGGCTTCTGCGGTGATGAAACGCAGTTCGGACACCCGGATCCCGGTGGCGCAGATTGTCTGCAGGATCAGGGAAAGCCGCTGGTTGCCTTCCCGCCGGGCGGCGTTTACCAGCCGGACATACTCGGAGCGGCTGAGCTCCCGGCTTTCATCCCGGAACAGCCGCCGCTGGACTTTTAAAAGTTTGACCCTGCGGCTTTCCCAGCCCATGAAGCGGAAAAAGGAATTGAGGGAGGCCAGCATGGAGTTGATGGTGGCGGGGGCGCAGCGCCGGGACAGCAGATGGCGCTTCCAATCTGCAGGGGCTTCCCGGCTGACTGTTTCACTGCCCAGCCAGCGGGCAAAGGCTGCCAGATCCCGCAGGTATTTTTCGACGGTGTCCCGGGCGCGGTCCTCCTGCCGGAGATACGCGCCGTAGGCGGCGATCTGTTCCGCGGTCAGTTTGTATTGATTCATAAAAAAGCCCTCCATTCGGTCAGTATCTGCAGTGTATGTTGCCGGATCGGAGGACGCTGCGGGGATCGGGGGCAAAACCGTTCCGGCGCCTGCGGCGGGAGAGCCCGCTGCGTATGCCGCATGGGAAAACGGGACGGAGAATTGCACAGAACGGCAATTCTCCGTCCCGTTTGGAACGGAAGGCTCCGGGCTGAACCGGAGACGGATGCGGCTCCGGGAACCGGCGGGGGTACTCTGTCATCCTGAGCGAAGCAAAGGGCCGCGGCGCTTTCCTTCGCTCAGGATGACGCGGGCTTCAGAGCAGGATTTCGGCCGGTTCCGCTTCGGCTGCGGGCAGCAGCCCGGCGGAGATGGCGGAGACCTCATAGGCGGTTCTCCGCTCGCTGCCGCCGTCAAGCATTTTGATGTACTCCCGGCTCTGCAGCCGCCCGGTCAGCGCCAGCCGTGCGCCGACGCCCAGCCTGGAGACCTCCTGCGCCGTCCTGCCCCAAAGGATGCAGGGCAGGTAATCCGTCCTGCGGTAGGGCCGGTTGACTGCCAGCATAATGTCGCAGATTTCGCGCCCCAGCGGCGTCCTGCGGAAGACCGGCTCCTTGCAGATGGTGCCGGACAATTCCACCTCGTTGACGGGCTCGCCGTCGCACAGCTCCATCTGCTCGGCATAGACGGAGATAATCAGCTTGCGGCCGGTTTCCTGCCTGCTGTTGAAGGAACGGATCTGCCCAATGACGGAGACCATGGAGCGTTCGGCGACTTCCACGGTCTCCAGCAGCTGCTCCGACGCCACCACCTGCAGCGTGTCCGACGTGCCGGAAAGCCGCGGGACTTCCAGTGCGAACCGGTAGAAGCGCTTTCCGTGGTTCTCGTGAGAAAACGCGGGCAAGCCGGCCAAGCTGCCGCGCAGAGTGATGCGGTTGGACGTGTTTTCCAATTCTCCCACCTCGTTTACTTCGTATGGGAGATTATATTCCGGCCGGGGACAGGATATGACGGCCCGGCCCGCCTTCTGCGGCGGCCTCAGCCCCCTGCGTCGGCGCCCGTCTGTTCGGCGCTGTGCTGCCGCAGCAGGACCTGCTCCCGCAGTTCCCGGCCCTTTTTTAACTGGGAAATCATCTCTTCGCGATTTTCTGCGGATAAAGCACAGCGAAATCGGGCAAGATTCTCCATGAGCGTGTCAATTTCCAGTAAAAGCGGCTGTTTATTGCAGAGGAACAGCGTCGCCCACATGTCGGGATCCAGCTTGGCCACGCGGGTCATATCCTGAAAGCTGCCGGCGGAAAAGCCCAGAACCCTGCTGCAGGTGGGGCTCTTGACATAGGCGCTGGATACCACGTGAGCCAGCTGGGAGGTATAGGCGATGATGGCGTCGTGCTCGTCGGGGGAGGCCTCCACCACCCGGCCGAAGCCGATTTCCAGCATCAGGGCCCGCACCAGCTCCACCGAGGGGCGGTCCGTCAGCGGCGTCGGCGTCAGGATCATGCTGGCGCCGCGGTACAGGTCTGCGTCGGAATTGGCAAAGCCTGCCGTTTCCTTGCCGGCCATGGGGTGTGCGCCGATAAAGTGGACGCCGGCGCGGTGATAGAGTGAATCCGCGCAGTCGACAATCGGCCGCTTGACGCCGCAGATATCCATCACGACGGCGCCCGGCCGGAAGCAGCTGACATGTTCGGAGAGAAATGAGACCGTGGCCTCCGGCGGCAGCGCGACAATACAGAGATCCAGGTCGGAGAGTGCAGTCAGCGGCCCGTCGATGGCGCCGGCGCTGCAGGCGAATTCCACAGTGGCGGGATTCCGGGTGGTTCCCAGAACGGTATGGTCTGTATAGGCCTTGAGCGCCCGGCACAGGGAGCCGCCGATCAGCCCCATGCCTGCGATTCCAATCTTCATGTGCGGTCACCTCACCGCTTCATTCTAACGGTTTTGTCGATTGTCGTCAAGGAACAAGTATCCCGGTAAAAATTTTGTAAAAATTTTCACATGTGCCTATTGTCACCAACTCTGAAAAGGTATATAATGGGCTAGATGCGCAAATAAAGGGGTTTTTTGCCCTTTTTCGCTTTCGTAAGAATCATTTAAGGATGTGCAATATGGCAGACTCCAAGAATCAGATCAAGGAAACCACAGACTCCATGGCTGCATTGACCGCACTGATCGGCAAGGCCCGCAAGGAAGGCAGCATCCAGGCCGCCGAGCTGGTGTCGGAGCTGGAAAAGCTGGATTTGTCTGTGGAAAAAATAGAACAGGTATATGAGTCCTTCGACGCCATGGGGATCCAGATTGTCGGCGCGGAGCTGGAACTGGATTTGGATCTGGAGCCGGAGCTGGATCCGGTGGAGCTGGAGGAGGAAGAAGAGGAACTGGTGGATCCGGTGGAACTGGCTGCCGAATACAATCTGGACGACCCGGTCCGTATGTATCTCAAGGAAATCGGCCAGGTCCGCCTGCTGACGGCGGAAGAAGAAATCGACCTGGCCAGGCGTGTGACGGAGGGGGACAAGGCGGCCAAGGACAAGCTGACGGAGGCAAATCTCCGGCTGGTGGTCTCCATCGCCAAAAAGTATTCCGGCCGGGGCCTGCACATCCTGGATCTGATCCAGGAAGGGAATACGGGCCTGATCCGGGCTGTGGACAAGTTTGACTATACAAAGGGAAACAAGTTCTCCACGTATGCGACCTGGTGGATCCGGCAGGCCATCACCCGGGCCATTGCCGACCAGGCGAGAACCATCCGCGTCCCTGTACATATGGTGGAGGTGATCAACAAGGCCACGCGTTGTAACCGGAAGCTGGTACAGGAGTTGGGCCGGGAGCCGACGCTGGAGGAAATTGCGGCGGAACTGACCCTGCCCATTGAGAAAATCATTGAAGCCAACCGCACGGCCGCCGACACGCTGTCCCTGGACACCCCGGTGGGCGATGAGGAGGACACGACCATCGGCTCCTTTGTGGAGGACGACAACACGCCCGGCCCCGCCGACGCTACGTCCAACACGCTGCTGGCGGAGGCCCTGGGGGAGATCCTGGGCACGCTGACTGAGCGTGAAGCCGACGTGCTGCGGATGCGCTTCGGCATGTACGACGGCCGGACGCACACGCTGGAAGAGGTGGGGCAGATTTTCGGCGTGACCCGCGAGCGGATCCGCCAGATCGAAAATAAGGCGATCCGTAAGCTGCGCCATCCCAGCCGCGCCAAGAAAATCAAGGATTTTTACTGCTGAATTCCGCTCCCGCACCCTCTCTGGTGCGGGAGTTTTTTCAAAATCCCCGGATTTGCATGAAAAAATCCGGCCCCGGCTGCTGAGGCAATGCGCCTGCGGTGCGGCGGGAAAGAAGCTTTACCGGAAAGGGCGGAGGATTTGAATGGAGATTCTGAAGCGGGGCGCCGTGCCGGCGGACAAAATTCGGATGTGGGGCAGGCTGCTGTTTGGAATTGCGCTTGCGGCGCTGCTGTGCTGCGCCTGGGCTTCGCCGTTCTGGAAGATGCCGCTGTTCCGGGGAGGGGATCTGGACGGCTTCCTGGCGCAGGTATTGGCGGAGGCCGCGGACGAGGGGCGGTTTCCTGCGGCGTATGACGAAATCGGCTCTGTCTCTGTCCGGGATACCGAGCTGGCCGCCGGCCGCCGCTTTCTGCTGGTGAGCGGCGTGCTGGAGACAGACCGGGGCTCCTTTCCGTTTGCGGCGCTGCTGAAGAAGCAGGCGCTGACCGGGAACTGGCGGTGCGATACCCGGTACCTCCTGGAGCGCCGCCCGGACGTCATGAAGGGCGTGTCCTATGTGTTCCTGCAGTATCAGATCCGGGTCGAAGCGGATGCGCTGCAGGAAACGCCGCTGCCTCTGCCGGGACGGATCGGGCTGCCGCTCCTGCTCCTGTATCTGCAGGGGAAGGCCCTGCTGCCCGCCCGGCGGCGCGGCGGAGGGGCTTCAGAAAAAACGGATGCCCGGCCGGAAGGCTGAATCAGCGCCTCAGATTCCCCGGAATCTGAGGCGCTGTCTTTCTCGGGCAAAGGGCTCCGGATCCATGCAGAAGAGGCCGGTTCCGGGAAGCGGGGCGGCGGACAGAAGAGCCGCCATTTTGAAACTGCGGAGACGTTACCGGCCTGGGCGCAGAGCCTTCCTGACGTCGATGAGAAACCATATCCCCATTGGAATCAGCTGGGAAAGCCCGACGAGGCGCCAGTAGAGCCGCTCTGTTTTATAGGGCGTCAGCCCATTTTCAGAAATTCGCATGGTTGTACGCCGGAAGAGGCCGTTGCATTCCACAGCGTCGAGGGAATCTGCGTTCCGCGGCCCGCCCGAATGATAACCCCGGAAAAGATCGGACCGCTCCAGAACCACGATTTGTCGGGAGCCATCGGAATCCCTGTACAGGACGGCGGTGAAGGGCGGCGCTTCCGCCCTGGCAATGATGGACGCTTCGGGAACGCCCCAACGGTCCCTGATCACGGCAACGGCCGGGCGATCGCTTTTGATTGAGAAGTAACAGGAAAACCAGATCAGGAAAAACAGCGCATAGAGCAGAAACAGGACGCCGGACACGATGCGGGCTTTTTGCTCCCGGGAAATCCGCCTTGTCTGTTTCACGGCCATGCCTCCTTTCAGGATCCCGCCGCGGATTGTCTGCCTGGTGTTAAAACCAGTCTATCAATTTACAATGAACGGTGCAAGGCGTATGACGCTCCGCAGCTCCGTTTTTCTGATTTGCAGGCTGCAGAATCCCGCTCTGACGAAATGCCGCCGGGACGATGCCGGTTTCATCGGCGGTTCCGGCCCAATGCCGCTCCGGGGGGCGGCCGCCGCAGAACGGGAGAAGCGGATGACAGCAGCGGGCTGGCAGGCTTTGGCCGGAACGGCCGGTAATACGGAACAGCGCGGGGCCGTCCCGGGACGGCCCCGCGCTTCATCCTTTTGTGATTGCCGTCCGGACGACGGCGCGTATCCCGCATCTTTCCTGCGCAGGCGGCTACATGGCTTCCACCAGCCGGTGCACCATGGCAGCGGCTTTTTCCGCCGCCTGCTGCTCGAACTGGGAGAAGGCCGCGCCGGCGCTTCCGTCGGCCAGATCGGAGATGCAGCGGATGATGACAAAGGGCAGGCCGTTGAGCGCTGCCGTCTGCGCCACCGCCGCGCCTTCCATCTCGCAGCAGAGCGCTTGGCAGTCCCGGCGGATGGCCTCCTTCCGTTCCGCGTCGTCCACAAAGACGTCGCCGGTTGCGATGCGGCCCACGGTGTGATCCTCCGGCGCGCAGGCCGCGGCGAGCTGCACCAGGCGCGGATCGGAGGCATAGGAGAGGCAGTGGGGGAAAAACTGTTCCAGCACCCAGCGCTGCATGTCGTGGTAAACCAGCTCGCTGCCGATGACCACGGACAGGTGCCGTACCCGGGGGGAAAGGCTTCCGGCGATGCCGGTCTGAATCAGGGACGTGACCGGGTAGCGGTCGATCATGATCTGCGTGTGCATGGCGGCGTTGACCTTTCCCACGCCGCACTCCGCCACCACCACGCTGCGGTTTTCCAGGACGCCGGAAAAATACTCCAGCCCCGCCCAGGTTTCCGCCTGGAGATTCTGCATATGCGCTTTGAAGTAGGCCAGCTCCGACTCCATGGCCGCAATGATTCCGATCATATTTCCGGCTCCTCTCGCAGCGCGGGGTTGACCACGCTGTCAAAATTATTGGGCACGCCGGCCCATTGGTTTTCCCAAATGACAACGGCGCTGCCGTCGGGACGGTAAGCCGTCACCGCGGGCGCGCCTTCCAGACGCGCCTGCCATTGCACCAGGGGGACGCGTACCATTTCCGCCACCTCGCCGCCGGGGCGAAAGGCCGGCGCGTTGTCCCAGAGCAGGAACACCCGGGCGAACTCGTGATCGCACAGGGGGCGGCGGGAAATGGCGCGGCGGCTGACGCCCAGATACCGCAGCCGCTCCGGCGCCGGCGAAAGGCCGGTCTCTTCCCGCAGCTCCCGGACGACGGCCTCAAGGCAGGATTCCCCTGCGCGCACGTGACCGCCCGCCGCCAGATCGTACAGCCCGGGGTCATCCTGCTTGGAGAACGCGCGCCGCTGGAACCAGAGGCTGATGCCGTCGGGGCCGCGGGAGGCGATCCAGCAGTGCACCACCTCGTGCCGCAGACCCAATGCGTGGGCCCGCCGGCGGGTTGTGGCGGCGAGCGGGCGCAGCGCCTCGTCGCAGACGGCCACCCATTCCGTCTCCGGCGGCCGGGAAAGATGTTCTCCCTGCACCACATGCTCCCGCGCAAACCCGGCGCGGACGGCGTTGAGGACGCGCTTCTTGTCGGCAGACCACAGCGGCGCCAGCAGATGCCGTTTGTCGCCGTCGCCGGTGAGGCGGTGGATGACCATTTCCGGAGGCGTCAGACGGATGCATTCGGCCAGCAGGGCAACATATTCGTCCAGCTCCAGCACCCGGACTTTCCCGGCGAGATAATCCGCCGCCAGGTCGGCGTCATCCAGGACGTGCAGCAGATGGAATTTGACGCCGTCCGCGCCGCTGCGGGCAATATGGCGGACGGTGTCGTACATCATGGAGGGGGTTTCGCCGGGCAGCCCCAGGATCATGTGAACCACCACGGTGAGGCCGCGGCGCTTGAGGGAAGCGACCGCCTGGTCAAACGCCGGCAGGTCCCATCCGCGGCGGATGTATGCGGCGGTGGAAGCGTGCACCGTCTGCAGCCCCAGCTCCACCCAGACCGGCTTCCGGCGGTTCAGCTGCTCCAGCAGCGCCAGTACCGGCCCGGGCAGGCAGTCCGGCCGTGTGGCGACGGACAGGGCGACGATTTCCTCCGGCGCCATGGCGGCCTCAAACAGCGGCCGCAGCCGCTCCACGGGCGCGTAGGTATTGGTGTGGCTTTGAAAATACGCAATATACTTTGCAGGCCCCTTGGCGGCGACGCGGCGCTTGGCCTCCTCCAGCTGCCGGGCCACGCAGCCTCCGGAGGCTGCGAACTCCCCGCCGCCGGCGGTTCCGCAGAAAATACAGCCGCGCCGGCCGCAGGTGCCGTCGCGGTTCGGGCAGGTCATCCCGCCGTCCAGCGCCAGCTTGTAGACTTTGCATCCGAATTGCGCCCTGAGCGCGTCATTCAGAGATCGATACATGAAACGGCCTCCCGGGATTCGATGCCTTATTGTATCATAAACCCGGGGGGAATGCAAAAGCGGTTGCAATCGGCGGATCCATTTGGCATAATAGAAGAAATCCCGAAGCGGGCGGCGGGCGATGCGCGGCGCGGTTCGGAGCAGAGGTGACGCCCTTGTATTCCTATACGCTTTCCCAATGGGTTTTGTTTTTCCTGTTTTACTGCTTTGTCGGCTGGTGCATCGAATCGACGTTCGTCTCCTGCCGGAAGCGGCAGCTGGTCAACCGGGGGTTTTTAAACGGGCCGGTAATTCCCATCTACGGCTCCGGCGCCATCGTGATTCTGTTTGCCACCCTGCCGGTGCGGCAGCATCCTGCAGCTGTGTTTCTGCTGGGCATGCTGGCGGCCACAGTGCTGGAATATGTCACCGGCGCGGTGATGGAGGCTGTCTTCAAGGTGCGGTACTGGGACTATTCCGGGAATCCGCTGAATCTGCACGGATATATCTGCCTCGGCACGTCCCTGGCCTGGGGGGTGCTGAGCCTGGTGCTGGTCCTGTGGCTGCACCGTCCGGTGGAGCGCGTGGTGCTCTCCATTCCGGCGTTCGCTGCCGAACTGGCGGCCTTGGTGCTTTCGGGGATTTTTCTTGCGGATCTGGCGGTTTCCCTGAAGGCTGCGCTGGATCTGCGCCGGCTGCTGGAGCAGCTGCAGGCGTATTCGGAGAAGGCCCGGACAGACGCCAGGCTGCTGCAGAGGCGCATGGAAATCTATACGACGTTTAAAAAGGAAGCGCTGTCGGAGTATTTGTCCCAGAAGCTGCCGGATAGCGGAGAGGCGCTGCAGAGGCGGATCGAGGCCATGGAGCAGGCGGCCGCGCGCCTGGAGCAGTCTGAGGCGGTGCAGAAGCTGCGTACGGATCTGGCGGTCTGGAAGGCGCGCCGGGCGGAGGCGCGGGAAGGCTTCCGCCAGCGCATGACCTGGGATAAGCGGATGCTGCTGCGCAACAACCCGACGGCCGGTTCCCGCCAGTATGCAGATCAGCTGCGGCTGCTGCGCCAGCGGATGGCGGAGGAGCGGGAGGCCCGCAGGAAAAAGCATTAAATGAAGACAAGACGGCATTTTTTGCTATGCGAAGTCCGGCAGAATCCTGTATACTGGACATCGGAAGATCGGCAATTGCAGCCAGGAGGATTGAAACATGGAAACACTTGGATATTACAATGGAAAAATCGGCGAAATCGCGGAGATGACAGTCCCCATGCTGGACCGCGCCTGCTATTTCGGCGACGGCGTGTATGATGCGACCTACGCGCGCAACCATATCATCTACTGCCTGGATGAGCATATGGACCGCTTTTTCAATTCGGCCGGCCTGCTGCGGATGGAAGTCCCCTGTTCCAAAGAGGAGCTGAAGCGCCTGCTGCGGGAGATGGTCGCCAAAGTGGACAGCGGCGAGCAGTTTGTGTACTGGCAGATCACCCGCGGCGCGGCAGAGCGGGAGCACGCGTTTCCCCACGGCAAAGCCAATCTCTGGATTATGCTGCGCCCCTCCCCCATCCAGGACACCTACCGCCGTCTGCGGCTGATCACCATGGAGGATACGCGGTTCCTGCACTGCAATATCAAGACGCTGAATCTGCTGCCCAACGTGATGGCGGCGCAGAAGGCGGCGGAGGCCGGCTGTGACGAGACGGTGTTTCACCGGGGAGAGACCGTGACGGAATGCGCGCACTCCAATGTCCATCTGCTGAAGGACGGTGTGTTCCGGACGCATCCCACCGACCATTATATTCTGCCGGGCATTGCGCGGCTCAATCTGATCAGGGCATGCAGGGAGCTGGGGATTCCGGTGGATGAAACGCCGTTCACCCTGCAGGAGCTGCTGGAAGCGGACGAGGTGATTGTGTCCTCATCCGGCTCGTTCTGCCTGGGCACCGATTCGGTCGACGGCAGGCCGGTGGGCGGAAAAGCGCCGGAACTGCTCCGGCGCCTGCAGGATCTGCTGATGGCGGATTTTGAAGCGAAGACCGCTGCCGGATAAACCCGGACGCCGCGGAAACGCTCAGCCGTTTCCGCGGCGTCCGCCGCTTGACAGACCGGCGGAAGTCTGATAGAATACACACCGTTCCAACAATTGCATAGACAGTTCGTGACCATCCTGTCGAAAAACAAAACTAGGGAATGCCGACCGGCCTGCGGGGCCGGCGGTGCTTTCAGATGGTCAGTTTTCTGTCCATCTTTTTTTGTGGACGGCCTGCGGCGGCGGATCGCACGTTCCGATCACCGCGCAGGATGTGCCGGCCGCTCCGGAAGCGTGCGGGCGGAAATCGTTGTGCACATGTTCAGTCAGGAGGAGAATCATGAGGAAATTAACTGTTCGGGAACTGACAGCCTGCGGCATCCTGGCCGCGCTGTATGCTGTGATCACCATCGCAACCGCGTCGTTTGCCTATGGCCCCATCCAGTTCCGGGTGGCCGATGCGCTGTGCGTTCTGCCCTTTTTTATGCCGGTAACGTCCATCGGGCTGTTTGTGGGCTGCCTGGTGGCCAACCTGTTTTCCACGGTGTCGGCCCTGGATATTGTGATCGGGTCTGCGGCGACGCTGCTGGGCTGCATTTGGGCCGGCCGGCTGAAGCACAAATGGCTGGTTCCGCTGCCCACAATCGCGGCCAACACGGTAATGGTCGGCGCCATGCTGGCGGCCGTTTATACGCCGGACGCCTTCTGGGCAGGGTTTCTGACCATGGGCGCGCAGGTGGCGCTGGGGGAACTGGCCGTCATGGCGGCCCTGGGGCTGCCGCTGATCGCCTACCTGAGCAGGAGCCGGCTGCTGAGCAGACTGACCGGCGCGGAACGCCGGGGGGCCGCCGGAACAGGCGCCGGCCGTTGACTTTGCCGGCGTATTGTGCTATAAAAAACTGGATTTCGATGCAATCCCGGGCTGTGCGCCCTCGGCGCAGGGCCCGGGATTTTTTCTGGGGGAGTGGAAATTGGAGATTTTGCTGGTGATGTGTGCAGGCGTTCTGGTGGGCGCAAAGCTGTTTCCGCGCAAATATGCGAAACTCAATGAACGGCTGCAGACCGGCTGTACGGTACTGCTCATTTTTTCCATGGGCGTCATGCTGGGCCGCCGGGAAAATTTCCTGCGGGAACTGGCTCAGCTGGGATGGAAGAGCCTGGTGCTGTGCCTGCTCCCGGTGGCCGGGTCGGTGGCGCTGGTCTACTGGCTGACCCGCTCCATGGCGCGGGAGAAACGCCGTCAGGATGCGGAAAGACGGGCTGCGGCCGGCGCGGAGGAGGATGCTCCATGATGGTGGCGCTGGCGGTGGCGGCTCTGATTGGCGGCGTAGTGTGCGGTCTCAACGGCTGGGACAGGGGGCTTGCCGCCCTGCTGACCGATCACTCCGACTATATCCTCTATGCCCTGATGTTCCTGGTGGGCATCAGCGTGGGCCTCAACAAAGGGTTGGTACGGCGCATCCGGGCTTACAATGTCCGCATTTTTCTCATCCCGCTGGGGATCATACTGGGATCCCTGGCAGGGGGGGCGGTCTGCGCGCCGCTTCTGGGCATGCCGCTGCGGGAAGCCGCTGCGGTGGCCGGCGGGCTGGGATGGTACAGCCTGTCCGGCGTTATGCTGACAGAGCTGGGCGGCGCGGCCCTGGGAAGCGTCGCGTTTCTCAGCAATTTGATGCGGGAGATTTTTTCCTTTTTCTGCATCCCCTGGGTTTCCAGGAAGCTGAATTATTTCTGCTGTATCGCGCCGGCAGGCGCCACCAGCGAGGATACCACCCTGCCTGTGATGATCCGGTATACCGACGAGGAAACCGTGGTGCTGTCGGTGTTCAACGGTGTCCTGTGTTCCGCTGCCGTGCCGTTTCTGCTGCGGATCTGCTGGCAGCTTCCCTGGTAGCGCATTGCCGGGGGCTGTAAAAATCCTGTTGACAGATCCCGGTATTGGGCGATATACTGAAACTGTCCAGGCGGGAACCACGCAGCGGACATATGAACTGAATACAGCTCCGGCTTTTGTGGCAAATGCGCGACCCGGTTTGCAGAGCAACCCGGACACGCATCCTTGTTCCTGCTGAACAAGGGAATCAGGTGAGAATCCTGGACAAGTTTTGCTGCTGGAGGCATGGCGAAAGCCATGGCGACAGGCAATTCATTAGCTGTGATTGTGGAGCAGGCCCGTTTTCTGCGAAAGCAGGTCACTGGCGGCTGTAATGGCTTAGCTGGGAAGGCGACGGGGCTGCGTTGGCGGTTGGAACCGCCGGGACACATCAGTCAGAAGACCTACTAAGAGCTTCCCTCCGCTTTGCGGAGCTGCTCTGACGAAAACGCCAAACAAAGGGGAGATGTTGCTGCATCTTCCTTTTTTCTTTCCAAATGGAAGCGAAAGCGGGCGCGGGCTTGTGTCCGCTTTTCCGGGATTCGAAGGAAGGGACGGGCGCTTCAGCGCCCGTCCCTTGTTTTTTCTAACGAAAAAACAATCCGCTTTTGACAGCGGTTTTTATAAATATAAGTGATCAGGAGGTAAGAACGTGAAAAAAAGATTCCTTGCGCTGCTTTTGATGCTGGTCATGGTGGTTGGGCTGCTGCCTATGCACGTTTTGGCTGGAAATGAGAGGGAGGTGGAAATTTGGTTTTCCGTTGTGGACTGTACCCAATCGGATTTTCCGGTGATCCGTCGTCAGCTTACTGTACCGGCAGGGATTGGAGAAACGTATGGCTGGCTGAATGCAGAACCGGGGCACCTGGTAGGCGGGCAGGAACATGGCGTGCAGCCGGGTGAAATCACTGTAATGGATGCGCTTTTGTATGCGCATCAGGTGATATATGGCGAAGCGTTTACCAAAGACACAATGGGAGACTACATCTCCGGGAGCGCTTCTTATGTCACAAAGATTTTTAAAAGAGATGCGGAGAATGGGCTGGGCTTTACGGTCAACGACCGTCTGCCGGTGGGAGAGAAGTCAGACGGCTATGCGGCTAATGAATATGTGCTGGAGGATGGAGACGAGGTCACCTGGTTTCTGTACGGCGGGGCATATTGGAATGACTATTACAGCTACTTTGATCAGAAAGCGGTAGAAATTGAAGCGGGAGCGCCGATTACATTAACGCTGAACGCTTTCTATGCAATGGAAGCGATGATGCAGACACCGGGGCAGGATACTCCGGAACTGACAACGCGGGGATATGTGAGCCATGCAGAGATTTATCTGATCAATCAGAGCAGCGGAACGATCCTGGAGCCGCTCGATGCGCAGAATCCCGTGCAAACAGATGAAAGCGGAACATTCACATACGTCTTTGAAACACCAGGCACTTATTGTCTCACTGCAATCGGTACGGTGGATGGGATGGGAATGGAGAATCCGATCGTCTTGCCGTGGTGCGAGGTTACAGTTACCGAGAGGGAAGCTGAGATCGATCCGGATATCACAGCCCAGTGGCCGAATTTCCGCGGCAGTGACAATAATATGGCCATTGTGGATGCGGAAACGCCGAAGGATGCGGAACACACGGCGCTGCAGTGGGCGAAAAAGCTGGGCTCAGGCTGGGGCGCCGCGCCCAGCGTACAGATTATTGCGGATGACAGCCTGATCGTTATGTCCGGCACGACGCTGTACAAGCTGGACCTGGAGGATGGGGAAGTAACCGCACAGGCGGAAATGTCGGCGAAGCCGGACTGGGGCTATACGCCGCCGACCTATGGCCAGGGACTGATTTTCTGCCCGCTGGCTGGCGGAACCGTGGAGGCGTTCAATGCAAAGACGCTGGATAAGGTCTGGACTTACCAGTCGGCCGAAGGAAAAGCCAACAACTGGCAGGCAAATTCCCCGATTACATACGCAGATGGCCGCATTTACGTTGGTTTCTGGAAATCCGAAGTCGCAGAAGCGGATTTTGTCTGCCTGAACGCAGAAACCGGTGCGGAGGAATGGCGCTATTCCTCGCCCGGCGGCTTTTACTGGGCGGGCAGTGCGGCGATCGGAGACTATATTGCAGTCGGTACGGACGATGGCGCGGGCGATTCCAGCGGCAATTCCAATCTGCTGGTATTCAGCAAGCGCTATGCCGGCGGCGGGACGGCGGAGCCCGTCAGCAGGATGGAACTGACCGGCTGCGGAGACCAGCGCAGCAGCCTGGCCTATGCGGATGACGGCAGGGTTTACTTTACCACCAAGGGCGGCTATCTGTGCAGCGCCGCCATCGACGCGGAGACCGGGGAGATCAGCGATCTCAAAAAGGCCTCCTTTGGCTATCAGGGCACCAGCACGCCGGTGGTATACGGGGACTATGTCTACTTCGGCATCGGCCGGATGGGAGAAGGCTATTTTGCCATCGCGGATAAGAATACGCTGGAGATTGTCAAAAAGGTTAAAATGCTGGATTACCCGCAGTGTTCCATGCTGCTGTCGACCGCATATTTGGAGGAGGACGGAAACCTTTATTTTTACAGCACCTACAACGCCAGACCGGGCGGCATTTCCCTCATCAAAGTCAGGCCGGATGACCCGGAATCCGCCGTGCTTACTGAGCTGTATGATGCGGAAGGGTATGAGCAGTACTGCATCAGCAGCATACTCTGCGATGAAGACGGCACGCTGTATTATAAAAATGACAGCGGAAACGTGCTGGCGGTTGGCAAACAGGACGTGCCGGAGGTCACAGTTGCAGCTTATGACTATAATGCAGGCGCTGCGGAGCTGGACGGAGCTTCCGAAACCGGTGTGATTTTTTATCAGACCGTACCGTTTGCCGAAGGGCTGACGGCAACAGAGGCCGTGCAGCAGGCGGCTGAGACGGCCGGTGTGGAACTGACCATGCAGGGCGGGTATGTTTCCGCCATCAACGGCCTCGGCGCGGAAGCCGGTGGAGGCATGAGCGGCTGGTGCCTGAACTACAACAACGACGATTTTGCCAATCTGGGCCTCAGCAGCCTGACGCTGCAGTCCGGAGACCAATTGGCATTCCACTATTCCGTCAATCCGGACGGTATGACGGACGACATCGGAAACGGATGGTATGGGAAGCCCATTGTGACCTCGCTGACACTGGCGGGCCGCACTGTTCAGATGAGCAAAAGGACCGTGTTTGACGGGGAAAGCGGAGAAGCGTCCACAACGTATTACATCCGCGGCGCCCAGGGAACCGAGCGGGTCATGGAGGGCAGCGGTACGAAGGCGGATCCCTTTGTGATTCCGGTTTCACTGCCCAACGGCACAGACCTCACAGCTTTGACGGCTGCTTATGACACGTCGCTGGGCGAGCATTACCGCACCGTCACAGGTTTGGACGGGAGCCAGGATTACTCGGACGGCCATGCTGTCACGGTGGCGACACTGGGCGGAAATACCACATATTATACGGTGCAGGCGTCCCTGGAGAGCGGCGGCGGCACAACGACGCCCGACGATTCCATTGCCGTTACCTTCCGCCTGATCGGTGCGACAAAATCGTCTGAGGACGTGGACGTGGGCAGCGGCAAGGGCGATTCCGTATATCAGAACTGGATCAAGACCAGGACCTATGAGCTTGACAAGGGTTCAACGGTGTACGACCTGTTCACCGAAGCGCTGGACGGCGCGGGCCTGAAATACCGGGGCGCGGAGGACAACTACGTCCGTACCATTTATGCGCCGGAAGGGTATGGCGGCTATGCGCTCAGTGAATTCACCAACGGGCCGCGTTCCGGCTGGATGTATCTGCTCAACGGCGAACATCCGGATCTGGGGCTTTGTGAGCAGACGCTGAAGAACGGGGATGCGGTTGTTTGGCATTATGTAAATGACTATGCGTACGAGGTCAGGGATTGGTTCGACGATGGCGATTTCCCGTCCCAGGGCGGCGAGGATACCTGGGTGGATTGGGAAAGCGACGTTGCCGATACCAATCCGCCGTCCGGCGGCTCCGGTGGCTCCGGCGGAGGGAGCGCCGCGGCTGATACCTCCGACCGGCAAGCGGCCGATGCGGTGATTGCACTGATCGACGCCATCGGCACGGTCACCAAGGACAGCGGCGGGAAGATCAGCGCCGCGCGTTCGGCCTATGCTGAGCTGACCGATGCGCAGAAGAACCTGGTGGATAACTACAGCAGGCTGACGGCGGCGGAAAAAGCGTACGCGGCCCTGACCGGAATCCTGCCGTTTACCGATGTGAAGGATCACTGGGCGCTGGAGGCTGTTGCGTATGCCTATGTCAACGACCTGATGACCGGCGTCTCTGACACGGGCTTCGCACCCAATGCCGCCCTGAACCGTGCCATGCTGGTTACCATCCTGTATCGTCTGGATGGGGAACCTGCCGTGAAGGCCGGGAACGCCTATTCAGACGTGGCCGACGGCGCGTGGTACGCCGACGCGGTGGCCTGGGCCAGTGAGAACGGCATTGTAACCGGCTATGGGGACGGCAGCTTCGGCCCGGCTGACAACATCACGCGCGAGCAGATGGCCGTTATGCTGTACCGCTACGCCGCGTTCAAAGGGTATGACGTGACGGCGGCCAGCGATCTGAAGGATTTCAATGATACCGGGAGCATCAGCTCCTGGGCGCTGGAATCCCTCCGGTGGGCCAATGCCGAGCAGCTGATCAATGGCCGCACCGCGGCCGAACTGGTTCCCGGCGGCAACGCTACGCGCGGAGAGGCGGCTGCAATTCTTATGCGCTTCTGCGATATCATGGTGAAATAATCAAACGCAGACAGAATGGAAAACGCCCCCTCCGGCCGGGCCGGAGGGGGCGTTGTATCAAATCCCGGGAGTGAAGGCTGCGCCTTCACTCCCGGGATACTTTGCATGGCGGTTCCGCTTGCCGTTCCGGAAGGAAATACGG
>JAHZEF010000029.1:10533-18594 GCA_019422005.1 Clostridiales bacterium | reverse complement strand
ACTTTGCCGGGCACCCCCCATGCCCCCGTGACGTAGTACTTCCATGTTCCTACATCAGGGGGGCGTTTTGTCGATTGTCCGTTTTTACCGGTTCGGTTCACTTTCCCGGCATGGCGGCTTTGTTTCTGCATGACTGCTGGCGCGGCTCCGTATATCCCATGCGGTGCGACAGCTCCATCGCGGCCTCATGCATCTTCTCGTAGATGAACTCCTCGCTGTGATTTCCCAGCAGGTTATGGCCGGAAATACTCATGGCCGCCATCACCTTGCGGGTGTAATCGTAGATCGGCACAGCCAGGCACTGGCAGTCTGCCACGTGTTCGCCGTGGTCCAGCGCGTAGCCCCGGACCCGGACTTCCGCCACCTGCCGCAGCAGTTCCGCTTCCTCCCGGATGGTGTTGTCCGTATATGGCTTGAAGGACAGCTGGGAAGTGATGCGCTCACACTCCTGTTCCGGCAGCGCCGCCAGCAGCACCTTGCCCAGGCCCGTGCAGTACAGCGGCTCCCGCTTGCCGATCTGGGTATACAGGCGCAGGCTGTTGAACTGCTCTGCCCGTTCCAGATACATAACCTCATTGTTGTCCAGTACCGCCAGATAGGCCACGGCGCCGAATGTGGTGGCCATCTGATGCATAATGGGGGCTGCCTCGGTCTTCAGCTCGATCTTGTTCAGGTACAGGCTGGCGACCTCCACAAACTTATGTCCGCGAGCGTAAATGCTGGTCTCCTCGTTTTTTTCCACATAGTGCCGCTCGGCATAGGTCGACAGGATCCGGTGGATCGTGCTTTTCGGCAATCCCGTAGTCGCCGAAAGCTCGGCAATGCTGAGCCCGTTCTCTGACGTGGCCAGCAATTCAATCAAATCCAGTGCCCGATCCAGTACCTGTACCCGCGACGTATGATTCATTCTGCAACGCTCCAAATCACCTAAAGTTCAAAAAATAAGCTCAATTTCATGACAAATTTGTCAGAAAAATATGTATCCATTATATTTCAGAATTTCATAAAAAACAACAACAATTTATCCTGCCCTGTCAGATTCCTTTCATCAGACTTCCATAAAAAACGTTTCACTTTTTCAGCAATATCTAAAAAAACTTTAATAATGCTGTAAAATGGACCGTCATAATTCAGCACAATCCACAAAAATCCAACAATAATTAGATACCTATTGACACTTTCCGTACAAGTGGATTACAATGGTTCCACAATAAAATACAGCATTCCGCATTGTGGAATTCAAGAGAAATTACAGTTCTGCCTTCCCGCACTTGTTCCGTCAATCGTTTGTATGCAACAAGGCCCGCGCCTTGTGTATAATACGCAATTTAGGAGGAAGAAACATGAAAAGATTATTCGCAATCATCCTGGCCGCGGCAATGTTATTGACTATGGCCGCCTGCAGCAAGAGCGACGGAAATGACACTGACAGCCCGGACTCCGGCGCTGCCGCCGGCGAAACCATCAAGATCGGCTTCGCTTTCCCCATGTCCGGTTCTGCCGCCATGGCCGGCAACTACAGCACCCATGGTGCCCAGGTCATTGAGAACGAGCTGAACGGTAAGCTCGACATCAACGGCACCGAGTACGACATCGAGTTCGTCTACATGGACACCGAAGGCAAGGAGGAGACCACGGTTAACGTTTACCAGCGCCTCATCGAAGAGGAAGACGTCATCGCCATCATCGGCCCCGACTCCTCCAAGTGCGCCCTGGCTGCCGGCCCTGTGGCGCAGAACGCCGGTTGCCCCGCCGTCTCCACCTTCGCCACCAACACCGCTGTGACGGAAGTCGGTGACTACATCTTCCGCGCCTGCTTCCTCGATCCCTTCCAGGGCCAGGTTGCTGCTACCTACTGCTGGGATGCCGGCTACAGGACGGCTGCCATCATGTTCAACAACGCCGACGCCTATGCCGTTGGCCTGAAGGACGCCTTCATTGAGAACTTTGAGGCCAAGGGCGGTGAAGTCCTGGCCATCGAGGAGTACTCCGGTTCCGACGTTAAGGACTACAACGTGCAGCTGACCAAGCTGGCCGCCAGCAACCCCGACGTGGTTCTGTTCCCCAACCTGAACGTGGAGCTGGGCCTCCAGATCCAGCAGGCCCGTACCGCCGGCATCGCCTGCCCCATCATCTGCGGTGACTCCGCCGACACCCCCGAAGTTGCTGAGGTTGCCGGTTCCGCCATCGAGAACGTGGCTTATGTCTCCGCCTTCTCCGCTGAGTCCACTGAGCCCGCTGCCGTTGAGTTCGTGGAAGCCTACACCGCTCTGTATCCCGATGAGCTCCCCAACTCCAACGCTGAGCTGACCTACGAGGCCACCCGCATGGTGATCACCGCGCTGCAGAATGCCGGCGAAGTGAGCCGCGCCGGCGTCCGCGACGCTCTGGCCGGCATCACCAACCTGGAGCTGCCCTCCGGTTCCATGACCATGGGCGAGGATCGCAACCCCGTCAAGGGCGCTGTGATTATGCAGTATGGTGCAGATGGTGTTTCCCACTACGTTTCCTCTGTGACGGCTGAGTAATGGCCGTCCTGACAAATTCCACACCCAGCAGCAATCGCGTAACATAGTTTCTGCAGAATGTGCCGGCTGCGTCTGATGCCAGCCGGCACATTTTCCTGCCCCGCGCCTTTCCCCTCCGCTTATCCTTACCTTCCCAAACTGATAGGAGGCATTCCTGTGGCTACCATCCTTCAATATTTAGTCTATGGTCTTCAGATGGGCAGCGTTTACGCACTTCTGGCCCTTGGTTACACCATGGTATACGGCATTGTCGGTATGATCAACTTTGCCCATGGCGACTTTCTGATGATCGGCGCACTGGGTACCTATTTCATCTCCCAGGCATTCGGCTTTTATCAGGTGGACGGCACCTACCCCATGCTGATCGTCGGCCTCATCATCCTGATCGCCATGGTCGGCACCGGCGCCATCGCTGTGGGCACCGAAGCCATCGCGTACCGTCCCCTGCGCAACAAGCCCCGTATGATCGCGCTGATCACCGCCGTGGGCGTCTCCATGTTCCTGGAGAACTTCCCCCGCGCGCTGCCGTTCATCGGCCCCAACCCCCGCTCCTTCCCCACCCTGTTCACCCCCACCACCTTCCAGATCTTCGGCGCTTCCATCACCACCACGCAGGTCTTTATGATTGCGCTGGCGACCGTCACCATGATCATTTTGTATCTGGTCGTCAACCGCACCAAGGTCGGCAGCCAGATGCGCGCTGTCAGTATGGATAAGGACGCTGCCTCTCTGATGGGCATCAACGTCAACCGCGTCATTTCCATCACGTTCCTCATCGGCGGCATGCTGGCCGCTGTGTCCGGCATCTGCTACGCCAGCGCCTATCCCCAGGTAGACGTGTACATGGGCTCCTGGCTCGGCAACATGTCCTTCGTGGCCGCTGTTCTCGGCGGTATCGGCGACATCCGCGGCGCCATGCTGGGCGGTTTCATTCTGGGCATCGCGCAGATCTTTGCTACCGCCATCAACTCCACCTTCGGTTACGCCGTCGGTTTCATTATCCTGATTATCATCCTGCTTGTGAAGCCCGCCGGCATCATGGGCAAGCTGTCCATCGAAAAGGTATAAGGAGGGGGAACAATGAACGTCAAAAAACTGCTGAAAACCATTTACCCCGCCGCCATCGTGGTCGTACTGTATGTGCTGATCACCATGCTGCGCTCTTTCGATGTCCTGAATGGTTATCATATCCAGGTCATGATGTTTGCCGGTGTGAACATTATGATGACCGCCAGCCTGAACCTGGTCAACGGCTTCACCGGTCAGTTCTGCATCGGTCACGCCGGCTTCATGTCTCTGGGCGCCTACGGCGCAGCCGTCATTACCACGCTGGTCTTTGGCGGAAGCAGTGTTCCCGACGCCCTGCAGATCCCCGTGTTCCTGCTGGGCCTGATTGTGGGCGGCTGTGTGGCCGCGCTGGTCGGCTGCCTGATCGGCCTGCCCTCCCTGAAGCTCAAGGGCGACTATCTGGCCATCGTGACCCTGGCCTTCGGCGAAATCGTCCGCGCCATCCTCCGTCTGATCCAGCCCATCGGCGGCGCCCGCGGCATGATCGGCATCCCCAACTACTCCAATCTGGCATGGATCTTCTTCTTTGTGGCCCTGACCCTGTATCTGCTGCGCAATCT
This sequence comes from Clostridiales bacterium, assembly GCA_019422005.1. GTDB lineage: Bacteria > Bacillota > Clostridia > Oscillospirales > Oscillospiraceae > Avoscillospira_A. The sequence goes on along the minus strand of JAHZEF010000029.1, from coordinate 14,438 downwards.
CATCTACTCCCCCTATGGCCGCGCCTTTATCGCCATCCGGGACAATGAAATTGCCGCCGACGCCATGGGCATCAACACCACGCGCTACAAGATTACCTCTTTCTGCATCGCTGCCTTTATCGCCGGCGTCGCCGGCGGCCTGTACGCCCATGTCCTGTCCTTCATCAACCCCGACTCCTTCAGCTTCACCAAGAGCTCCGACTTTCTGGTCTACCTGTACGCCGGCGGCTCCGGTTCTCTGACCGGTTCCATCATCGGCGCCACGCTGCTGACTGCCCTTCCCGAGTTCCTGCGTTTCCTGGCCGACTGGCGTCTGGCCGTCTATGCGGTGATTCTGATCGTTGTCATGCTCTACCGCTCCGAGGGCATCTGCGGCGGCAAGGAATTCCCCTTCCTGCGCATCAACCGGAAACGGCTCTATGAAGAGTCTCTGTTCAGGAAAAAGGCTGCTGCTCAGAGCGGCAAATCCAAAGACGGAGAGAAAAGGAGGTAACGCGAATGAGTCTTCTTGAGGTCGAACACCTTTCCATTATGTTCGGCGGCCTCTGCGCGGTGGATGACTTCAACCTGACCCTGGAAAAGGGCGAGCTGGTTGCTGTCATCGGCCCCAACGGCGCCGGTAAAACCACGGTCTTCAACATGCTGACCGGTATCTATCGCCCCACCACGGGCAACATTCGCCTGGACGGCCAGGAAATGGTCGGTCTGAAGCCCTATCAGTTTGCACAGCACGGTATCACAAGGACCTTCCAGAACATCCGCCTGTTTTCCAACGCCACCGTGGCGGACAACGTCAAGATGGCGTACACCATGCACAACAAGGAAAACCTCCTGAAATGTTTCCTGCGGACCAGGGGGATGGTGGAAAATGAACGCCGTCTGGACGAGCGGGTCATGGAGCTGCTGGACCGCCTGGGCATCGCCGACAAGGCGGACCTGCTGGCCAAGAATCTTCCCTACGGCGATCAGCGCCGTCTGGAGATTGCCCGCGCCCTGATGACCAATCCGAAAATCCTGCTTCTGGACGAGCCCGTGGCCGGCATGATCACCACAGAGCTGGAGGATATGTCCCGCCTGGTGGCGCAGATCCGTCAGGACTTCGGCGTCAGCATCATTCTGATCGAACACCACATGAACTTCGTCATGCCCATTGCAGACCGCATCAAGGTGCTGGATTTCGGCAAGACCATCGCCGAAGGCCGTCCGGCCGAGGTGCAGGCCAATCCCAAAGTCATTGAGGCATACCTGGGAGGAGGATACCAGAATGGCAATGCTTGAAATCCATGACCTGCATGTTTCCTACGGTGCAATCAACGCGGTCCGCGGCGTATCCTTTGAAGTGAACCAGGGCGAAGTCGTCGCGCTGATCGGCTCCAACGGCGCCGGTAAATCCACCATTCTCCGGACTATCTCAGGCCTGGAAAAGGCCAAGAGCGGTTCCATCGTGTTCCAGGGTTCGGAGCTGACCAGGATGAAGGCCCACAAAATCGTGGAGCTGGGCATCGCCCACGTGCCGGAAGGCCGGCGGGGGTTCCCCAAGCTCACCGTTACCGAGAACCTCTACATGGGCGCCAACCTGCCCAAGGACAAGGCCCGGATCCGCACCAATCTCGAGCGGGTCTTCGAGATCTTCCCCCGCCTCAAGGAGCGCGAGAAGCAGCAGGCCGGCACGCTGTCCGGCGGCGAGCAGCAGATGCTGGCCCTGGGCCGCGCCCTCATGGGCAACGGCAGCCTGCTGATGCTCGACGAGCCTTCCATGGGCCTGGCCCCCATCGTGGTGGAAGACATCTTCCGCATCATCAAGAAAATCAATGAAACCGGCACCAGCATCCTGCTGATCGAGCAGAACGCCTTCCTGGCTCTCAACACCGCCGCCAGAGCTTACGTTCTGGAGACCGGCCTGATCACCATGCAGGGCAATGCCGCCGATCTTCTCAAGGACGAAAGAGTGGAGGCGGCCCTTCTTGGCGCCGGACAGTGCGCGCCCCGCGCAGGGGAGGATTTTAGGCGTCTGTACAATCTGGCGCAGAATGTCGGTGGCTCCGTCGGCCGGGAATTGTTCAACGAAGCGTTAAAGCTTAACGATACCATCAGCTTTACCGTGGGCGAGCCGGATTTCATCACCCCCCAGCCCATCATTGACGAGGCCTGCCGCAACTGGGAAAAGGGCATGACCCACTACACCCCCAACAGCGGGATTCCCGAGCTGCGCCGCGCCATTGCTGAATACCATCAAAACGATCTCAAGCCCGATCCCGAAAGCCAGATCATGATCTCCTGCGGTGCCACGGAGGCCATTCAGATGGCCCTGTTCACCCTGGTGAACCCCGGCGACGAGGTCATCGTGGTGACTCCCGCCTGGCCCAACTACTTCGGCCAGATCGGCATGTGCGGCGCCGTTCTCAAGGTGGTTCCCGCCCGGGAGGAGAACAGCTTTGTTCCCGATCCCGACGACATCCGCGCCGCCATCACCAGCAAAACCAAGGCCATCATTCTCAACTCTCCGTCCAACCCTACCGGCGCCGTCATCGACCGCGGCACCTGCCGTGCCCTGGCGGATCTGCTGCGGGACCGCGACATCTATATCATTGCCGACGAGATCTACAGCCGTCTGGTCTATGAGGAAGAGCCCTACACCAGCATCACGTCCTTCGACGGCATCATGGACAAGACCGTCTACATCAGCGGCTTCTCCAAGATGTTCGCCATGACCGGCTGGCGCCTGGGCTATGCCATCTCCCGGCCGGACATCATCAGGAATATGACCAAGCTCCACGAGAACGGCGCTTCCTGCCTGCCCGCTCCCAGCCAGCTGGCCGCGGCTTACGGCTTGAAGCACTGCGGGAGCGCCATTGAGGAAATGCGCACCAGCTATCTCCGCCGCCGGGATCTCATCTGCTCCCTGGTGGACGATACGCCGGGCCTGTCCATCCGGAAGCCCAAGGGTGCCTTCTACGCCTTTATCAACGCCAAGGCGCTCACCAAGGCCACTGGCATGACTTCCCGCGAACTGTGCATCGACCTGCTGCAGAAGACCGGCGTGGTCACCGTGCCCGGCTCCGGCTTCGGCGAATGCGGCGAGGGCTACATCCGCATGACCTACGCCACGTCCGACGAAAACATCCACCGCGGCTTTGACCGGATCCGCGAGTATATTGGAGGTCTGAAGCTGTGAACGCAGTATTCGAAAAAATCATTGCCATCGGCATTATGCCGGTGATTGCCAAGCTGGAGAGCGAAGAGGACTGCTCCAATCTGGCCGCGGCCCTGGAGGCCGGCGGCGTTCCCGCCATGGAGATCACCTTCCGCATGGAGAACGCCGAGCGCTACATCCGCCAGGTGCGGCAGCAGCACAGCGGCATCGTGGCCGGCGCCGGTACGGTGCTGACCATTGAGCAGGCCCGCAAGGCCCTGGAGGCAGGCGCCCAGTTCATCGTGGCCCCCGGCCTTAACCCCGACATCATCCGCTTCTGCCAGGAGCGGGACGTGCCGGTGATCCCCGGCGTCGCCACCCCCAGCGAGATTGAGCAGGCCATGAGCCTGGGCCTGCAGTACGTCAAGTTCTTCCCTGCCGAGCAGGTGGGCGGCATCAACGCCATCAAGGCCATCAGCGCCCCCTACAAGAGTATGGGCTTCATGCCCACCGGCGGCCTGAACCTCAGCAACATCGCCGACTACTTTGCCTTCAACCGCATCATCGCCTGCGGTGGCACCTACATGATCGGCAAGCACCTGGAGCGCCGGGAATGGTCGGCCATCACCGACCTCTGCCGCAAGTCGGTGCAGACCATGCTGGGCTTCCAGCTGGCCCACGTCGGCATCAACGCCTCCGACGCCGGCGCCGCCGCTGCCATTGCCTCCGGCCTGACCCAGCTTCTGCTCCTGGATCCCGGCAAAGACGGCAG
>JAHZEF010000029.1:0-10523 GCA_019422005.1 Clostridiales bacterium | reverse complement strand
AGCTCCGTCTTCGCCGGCAGCGCCGTGGAAGTCATGAAGCAGCCCGGCCCGGGCGCCAACGGCCACATCGGATTCCGGACGCCGTGCCTCAACCGCGCCGTGCGCTATCTGAAAGCCATGGGTGTTTCCTTCCGGGAGGAGACCGCCAAGCGCGCTCCGGACGGATCCCTGAAGGCAATCTACTTTGCCCGGGAAATCGGCGGCTTTGCCATTCATCTGCTGCAGGCATAAGAAAGGAAGAGAACCATGTCTAGAATTGTCACATTCGGTGAGATTATGCTGCGCCTGATGCCGGAAGACGGCCATCGCCTGCTGCAGAACGACCGGCTGGAAGCTACCTGCGGCGGCGGCGAAGCCAATGTCGCCGTCTCCCTGGCCAACTTCGGCCTCAACGCCGCCTATGTCACGGCCCTGCCCGAGAACGCCGTGGGTCAGGCTGCCATCAACGCCATGCGCTACTTCGGCGTGGACACCTCCATGATCCTCCGCCAGGGCGACCGCATGGGCGTGTACTTTGTGGAGAAGGGCCAGTCCCAGCGGCCTTCCAAGGTCCTCTACGACCGGAAGTACTCCGCCATCTCCATGGCTGCCCGCAGCGACTTCGACTGGGACGCCATCTTTGAAGGCGCTGCCTGGTTCCACTTCACCGGCATCACCCCGGCCCTGTCCGACGAGCTCAAGGGCGCCTGCCTGGACGCCTGCAGGGCCGCCAAGGCCCGCGGCATTACCATCAGCTGCGACCTCAACTACCGCAAGAACCTCTGGAGCACGGAGGCTGCCTTTGAGACCATGACGCAGCTGGTTCCCTATGTGGACGTCTGCATCGCCAACGAAGAGGACGCGGAAAAGGTTCTGGGCATCAGCGCCAGGGACACCGACGTCGGCACCGGCAGGCTTTCCCGGGAAGGCTACCGGGACGTGGCCCGGGAGATCAGCCAGCGCTATGGCTGCGGCTCCGTCGCCATCACCCTCCGCTCCTCCATCTCCGCCAACGACAACAACTGGGCCGGCATGCTCTACACCGGCGGGGAGTTTTACGATTCCAAGTCCTACAGCATTCGCCTCTGGGACCGCGTGGGCGGCGGTGACTCCTTCGGCGCCGGCCTGATCTACGCCATGAGCGAGAACTACGCGCCCCAGGATGTCATCAACTTCGCAGTTGCCGCCTCCTGCCTCAAGCAGACCCTCCAGGGCGACTTCAACCGCGTCTCCGTGGCGGAAGTCAGGAACCTCATGGGCGGCGACGGCAGCGGCCGCGTACAGCGCTGAGTCATCGGAGGTGCCGGTTTGAAGACATACGCTCTGGCCTGCAGCATCTGCGGCCGTCCCTATGAAGGCGACGGCGCCGAGCGCAGCTGCCCCCAATGCGGCGGTCAGCTGGAACCCGTTCTGGATCTGGCATCCCGGGCCGCCGAAGCAGCAGCAGCCGTCACCGACGGCTGCCGCAGCGGTGTCTGGGACTACCGTCCGCTGCTGCCGGTGGAAGGGCTGACATCGGTGGTCACCCTCGGCGAGGGCCGGACGCCGCTAATCCCGTCCGGCCGGCTGGCCCGCCGGCTGGATGTCGGTGAGCTTCTCCTCAAGGACGAAACCAGGAACCCCTCAGGCACTTACAAAGATCGATTTGCCACCCTGGCGCTGAGCATCGAGGCCTCCCGCGGCACAGCGGCCGTATCCCTCGGTTCTGCGGGAAACGCCGCTTCCGCCGTCGCCGCCTACAGTGCCAAGGCCGGCATTCCCTGTTACGTATTTCTCCCGCCCGGAGCCACGGCGGAGCGCGCGCTGCAGGTCCGCAGCTACGGCGCCCGACTGATCCAGATGGGCGCCACCATCGACGACTGCATTTCCGCCGCTCTGGCCTGCCAGGAACGGTTCGGCTGGAAAACCATGACCACCAACATGCTGACCAATCCCCTGCCCAGCGAAGGTTATAAAACCATCGCCTACGAATTGGCCAGGCAGATGGAATTCTCCGTACCGGACTGGATCATCGTACCGGTGGGCGGCGGCGCGCTGATCAACAAGATCGCCAAGGGCTATGCAGAGCTGCAGCAGCTGGGCCTGATCTCCGGAACGCCCCGCTTTGCAGCCGTACAGGCCGCCGGCTGTGCGCCGCTGGTGGACGCGTTCCGCCGGGGGCTGAAGGAACCGGAAGTCTGGCCTTCGGTGCCGCAGACCGTAGCTTTTGCGATCGCTGACGTCCGGACCTACGACGGCGTTACAACCCTCCACGCCCTTTCCTCGTCCGGCGGCACGGCAATCGCCGTCCCCGATGACAAAATTCTCGAGGCCGCTCACTGGATTGCGGAATCGGAAGCCATTCTCGCCGAACCCGCCAGCGCCGCCACCGTGGCCGCATTGAAGCTCCTGCGTGAACAGGAGCTCGTCGGGCCGTCCGACCGGGTGGTCTGCATCCTCTCCGGCAACGGCATGCGGGATCTTCGCCTGCTGGGCCATCGGGACACCGACCCGCCGCGGTTTGCCGCAGGCGATCTGGACGGCGTCGCCCGCTGGGCCGGCATGTAACCAAACAGCAGAAAGGATGACAGCAATGAATGTCTATGAACGTTTAAAGGCTCTGCAGATCGAACTTCCCACCGCACCGCCTCCCGGGGGCCTCTATGCTCCGGTCAAAATTTTTTGCGGGAACCTGGTCTACACTTCGGGCGTGGGCCCCACGGATCCCGCAGGCAAACCGCTTTATGTCGGCAAGATCGGCGCAGAACTGAGCGTTGAAGAAGGGCAGGCCGCCGCCCGTCAGGCCACGCTGAATCTGCTCTCCGTGCTTCATGCGGAGCTGGGCGACCTGAATCGCATTGACTGCATCGTCAAGCAGCTGGGCTTCGTGGCCAGCACGCCGGATTTTGACCGTCAGCCGGAAGTCATGAACGGCTCCACCAGGCTGCTGATGGATGTGTTCGGCGATCCCGCCGGCCGCCCGGCCCGTTCCGCCATCGCCACCAATGTCCTGCCCGGTAATATTCCGGTCGAAATTGAACTTCTGATCGCACTGAAGGACTGATTGCGCTCTTTATCAGCCATTCAGAGCGGCTGTTTTGGGATAAACCGGAGGAACTGCTATGAAAAACACCTGCAAAGAAAAAATGCTGCGCGGTGAAAAAGTGGTCGGCACATTTTTCGAAATGGGCGGCGCCAATGCAGTGGAATGCCTGGGCCTGGCCGGGCTGGACTTTCTGATCGTGGACACGGAGCACGGCCCCTTTGATCCGGAAAGCACCGTGGATCTGGTTCGCGCGGCCCATCTGCGCGGGATCACGCCCCTGGCCCGCATCCAGGATTCCACCCGCCCGTCGGTGCTGAAAATGCTGGACATCGGCATACAGGGCCTGATCGTCCCCAGTGTGCAGTCCGCGGATGAGGTGCGTTCCCTGGTGGAATACGCCAGGTATTACCCGCTGGGAAAACGCGGCGTAGCGTTCGGCCGGGAGGCCGGTTGGGGCGCCGCGGATTTCGCCGCAGGCTCTCTTGAATCCTACTTTGAAATCTGCAACCGCGAGACCATGCTGATTCCCCAGTGCGAAACCCTGGGCTGTCTGGATCAGATTGAGGAAATCGCCGCCCTGGACGGAGTCGATGGGATTTTTATCGGCCCCTACGATCTGTCAACCGCCCTGGGCTGCCCGGGTCAATTCCAAAGCCCGGCGTTTCTTCAGGCTGTCGAACGCATCGTCCGCGCCTGCAAAGCTTCCGGGAAGTTTGTCACCATTTACGCCAACAACGCCGCGGAGTCGCGGGCATACTTTGAACGCGGTTTTGACGGTGTGGCCGTGGCCACAGATACTTCCCACTATATTCAGGCTTTCCGTCAGCTTCTGGCGGATATCCGGGCCTGAGCCTCTTATTTGCTTTCCCCAAATTCACCCTTTTCCCATTCCCTGCAAATGAAACCGCCCTTTCGGGCGGTTTCGTTCCGGCCTGCCGAAAGGGCCCGGCGCAAAATGCTTCCATTTTGCGCCGGGCCCTCTTCTGTAAGCGAACGGCGCCGATATCGCCGCTGGCGTTCACTGACAGGAAAAGGCAGGTATTGCTGCCGCAATACCTGCCTTCCCTTTCATTTTGGAGATACCCCTGTGAGGGCACGCCTTTGCGGCCCGGCTGTTTTTTTGCTGCGGAGACCGGCATGTCAGCCGATGACTTCCGCATAATTTTCCGCCGTGGCGATCTGCACGCCGGTATTGATGAACGGGCAGCCGAAGGACTCGTCCACCGGCGCGTCCAGCTCCTCGCCCTGGATCAGCTGATACAGCGCTTCCACGGACTTGTAGCCCATGTCGTAGAAGCTCTGGCCCACGGCCACGTCCAGGACGCCCTTTTCAAAGAACGCCGGCGTGGTATCGGGGAAGATGTCCACCGTCACCACCTTGTGGCTGGGATCGGACAGCTTCCAGGCGTTGAGCTCCGGCATGGCGTCGGGGTTGACGCAGTACGGCCAGCCGCCGGCCATAAACCAGGCGTCGATTTCCTCGCCGGAAGCGCGGGTATAGGCCTCCACGCCCTCGATGGCCTTATCGGCGTCGTCGTTGCAGGGATAGGAATAGACCACCTCGATGTTGGTATCCTTGATGGCGTCGGCGAAGCCCTGCTTCCGGGCCTCAATGTCGTTGGCCCCGGGAATCCCCTCCAGCTGCGCCACGCGGACGGTTTCCAGGCCGGAATCCTTGAACAGCTCAATCATGTATTCGCCGCAGGTATAGCCGGCCTTGTAGTTTTCCGTGCCGGCATAGAACAGGCGGCCGGAATCGGGGGAGTCCACGTCGTAGCAGGATACCTTGATGCCCTCGCTCAGCGCCCGGTCGATCACATCCTTCAGCGCGTCGCCGGTGGTGCAGGAAATGGCGATGCCGTCCACGCCCAGGTCGATCAGGTTGTTCATGATCTCATTCTGCAGCTCCGCCTCCGCGCGGATGGGAGACTGCCAGTCCACTGTGATGCCCAGGTCCTTTCCGGCCTGTTCCGCGCCCTCCTGCGCCGGCAGGAACACCACGTTGCCGGTCTGCTGGCCGATGACGGCGATGGTGACGTCTTCTTTTCCGCCGGACGCGCCGCCGTCTTCGGATTTCGCGCAGCCGATGCAGACAAGAAGCAGGGTCAGAGCCAGGATGATGCAAAGAATCTTCTTCATTTACAGTTCTCCTCCTTGTTTCGTGACGAAATGATTTATTTGACCCGCAGGGCGGGTGCAAACCGTGTTATTTGCCGTTTTTCCGCAGCTGGTCGGCGGTAACGGCGGCAATGATCACAACGCCCATGATCAGGGTCTGCCAGTAGGAATCCACACGCAGCAGCACCAGGGCGTTGCGCAGGACGCCGATGATGGCGGCGCCGATGATCGTGCCCAGTACGGATCCCTCGCCGCCGCTGAGCGACGCGCCGCCGATCACGACCGCGGCAATGGCGTCCATTTCAAAGCCGTTGCCGGCAGTGGGCTGGCCGACGCCCAGCTTGGAGGCGGTGATCACGCCGGCAAAGGAGCCCAGGGCCGCGCCCAGCGTATAAACCAGCACGGTCAGCGCCTTGGTGTTGATGCCGGAAATCCGGGTGGACTCGGCGTTGCCGCCCATGGCAAAAATCCGGCGGCCGGTGACGGTCCGGTTGAGGAACACCGCAAAAATCACCGCGATGACCACCATGCACCAGATGGCCATGGGAATGTGCAGGAACTCCCCCTGGCCCAGGAACATGTAGCCCGAGGGCAGGTTGGAGACGGGATAGCCCTGCGTCAGAATGGTGCACAGGCCGCGGGCAATCTGCATGGTGCCCAGCGTGGCAATGAAGGGCGGCAGCTTGCAGTAAACCACCATCAGGCCGTTGAGCGCGCCGAAGACGGCGCCGGACAGCACGCCGAGGATCATGGCGATCCAGACCGGCATGCCGAACAGGCTGCAGCAGAATGCGGAGATCACGCCGGCCAGCCCGTAGACGGAGCCGATGGAGAGGTCAATGCCGCCGGTGATGATGATCATCAGCACGCCGATGCCGGCGATGGCGATGGCGGAGAAGGAACGCGCCGTGGACAAAATGTTGGAGATTTTCAGAAATGCAGGTTCTGCGATGGCGGTGATGATGCACATCAGCAGCAGAATCAGGAAAATGGAGAAGGTGGAGTTTTTGAACAGCCGGAGCGTGCCGCCGCGCTTTACATCGTTTTTCATAATTCCAGGTCCTTTCTGTACAAAGTCGAACGCGCCTCAGGAAACGGCCATTTTCATGATGGAGACCTGATCGGCCTCGCCCCGCGGGAGGACGCCCTTGATTCGTCCTTCATGCATGACGACAATCCGGTCGGACATGCCCAGCACCTCGGGCAGCTCGGATGAAATCATGATGATTGCCACACCCCGGCGGGCCAGCTGGCTCATCAGTTCGTGGATTTCGGATTTGGCGCCCACGTCGATGCCGCGGGTCGGTTCGTCCAGGATCAGGATATCCGGACTGTTGGCCAGCCATTTGGCGATGACCACTTTCTGCTGGTTCCCGCCGGAGAGGTTCTGCACCCGCTGCTCGTTGGACGGCGTTTTGACTTCCAGCGCCTTGACGAACTGATCGGTCATCTCATTCTCCAGCCGGGCGCTGAGGAAGCCGGCGCCGTTTGCAACCTGCCGCAGGGCGGCCAGCGTCGTATTCTGCCGGACGTTCATGCCCAGCACCAGCCCCTGGGATTTGCGGTCCTCCGGGACAAAGCCCATGCGGCAGCGCAGCGCGTCCTTCGGGGACGCAATCCGGACCTTTTTGCCCTTGACGTAGATCTCGCCGGATTCCCGCTTGTCGATACCGAACACGGCCCGCATCACTTCGCTGCGGCCGGCGCCCACCAGCCCGGCAAAGCCCAGGATCTCGCCGGCGTGCAGGTCGAAGCTGATGTCCTGCAGGAAGCCCTTGGTGCTCAGGCCCCGCACCTCCAGCACCACGCCGCCGATTTCGGCCGGCTCCTTGGCGAAGAGGTTTTCCACGTCGCGTCCGACCATGGCGTTCACAATGTCGTTTTCCGTACAGTCGGCGGTGCGCATGCGGCCGGCGCTGACGCCGTCCCGCAGAACCGCCACTTCGTCGGAAATGGCGAAAATCTCAGCCAGCTTGTGCGAGATGAAGACGATGGCGACGCCCTTGTCCCGCAGCTTCCGGACAATGCCGAACAGCGTTTCGGTCTCCGTCTCGGTGAGCGAGGAGGTGGGTTCGTCCATGATGATGATCTTGGACTGGAAGGACAGCGCCTTGGCCACCTCGATCATCTGCTTCTGCGCAGTGGAGAGATCCCGCACCATGCTCCAGGTATCCAGGTTCAGCCCCACCTCATCCAGCAGCCTGCGGGCCTCGCTGTGCATCCGGCGCTTGTCCGCGAACACGCGGTTTTTCCGCTGCTCACGGCCGAGGAAGATGTTTTCGGCGATGTTCATATTGTCCAGGACGTTGAGTTCCTGATAAATGATGCTGATCCCCATAAGCTGGGATGTCAGCGGGTCGGTGATCCGCACCGGCTTGCCGTCGATCCGGATTTCGCCTTCGTCCATCTGGTGGACGCCGGACAGGATCTTCATCAGCGTGGATTTCCCCGCGCCGTTTTCGCCCACCAGCGCCAGCACCTGGCCGGGATAGACGGTCAGGTCCACCTGGTTCAGCGCCAGCACGCCGGGAAACCGCTTGGTGATTCCCCGCATTTCCAAAATGGGCACCCTGGGTTCACTCACAGTTGTCACGCTCCTTTGATAAAATGCCCCGGGCTACGCCTCTCCGGACCGGACGAGCCGCAGCTCGGTGTCGATCAGCTCCTGCGCCGAATAGGAGAGCCCGCTGTATAAGTAACGCGTTTCGTCGCCTGCATAGAGAAAGTGCGGGGCGACGCCCTTGGGCAGCTGCTGCAGGCACAGGCTGTTTACCTGTTCCACGGTCTGCGCCGTGATGCGGCTGCCGCCCAGCACCAGGAACGGCGGGTTGAGCACGCAGATCAGGCTCATGGCCAGCCGGCTGAGCAGCTGCGCCCGCAGGCCCTCGTCCGGCGTGCGGACCAGCGTCTCCTCCAGCGTGCCGCCGGGATACGCGTCGCCGCAGGAGAGGAAGCTGACCTCTCCGCTGAAATTGGAAAACCCGCGGTGGACGCGCCCGCCCAGAATCACGCCCGCGCCCAGGCCGGTGCTCAGGTGCAGATATGCCATGGCGTCCGTCTTTCCGGCCAGCTCCATCCGGTAATAGCCCAGCGCGCGCATATTGACGTCGTTCTCCACCACAACCGGGATGGGCAGCTCCTTTTCCAGCGTCCGCCGCAGGTCGGTCCGCTCCAGATGCGGCAGCTGCGGCGCGGCGAACAGCTCCCCCCGCACGCCCACCGCGCTCTGGATCCCCACGGCCGCCACGCGGACGTTCGGATAATGCTCCATCAGGCGCGCGGCCAGCGCGCAGATCTGCTCCGGATAGGGGCACATCTGCACCACCGGCGCCCGGCCGTGATCCAATATGGCGCACCTGGCGTCTGTGACGGCGAATTCCAGCCGGTCGGACAGCGCCAGCACCACCGCCACACAGAGGCTTTCGTGGTTCAACGCGTACAGTTCCGCCCGCCGCCCGCCGCTGGACAGCGCCGCGCCGCGGCAGACCACTTCGTTTTCGGCGCAGAGCGCCCGGATGATTGCGTTGACTGTGGGCTGGCTCAGCTGCGTAGCCTCCGCCAGCTCCCGCCGCGTCGCAGTGCCGCGCAGACGCAGCGCGTCTTTTACCAGGGCAACATTGACCCGCTTGATCGTACTGGATTGTCCGGTCAATGGTTTTGTCATTCCGTCTCAGCCTTTTTTAAGGACATTTATAAAACAAGGCCGCCGCCCCGTTTTTCAAGTTCAGTTTATCACGGAGCACGGGTAGAATCCAGATTCTACAATTCATGAAAAATTCACAATATATTATATTTAATATACAAAAAACTTTTTTAAGTTTTTAAAAAACAAGGCAATTTGACCAATAATTTTTGAAAAATGCGGCGGAATTTCTGAGGGGAGAAATTTCCGCGGTTTTTTAATGTCCCATCTGAAAGCCGGGGCGGAGGCAAAAAAATCCCCGAACCGGGATCCCGGTTCGGGGGTGTGCCGGCGCTTCAGGCCAGCCGGCCGGCAAAGGGCAGGGACTGCCAGTGCAGGAAATCCGGCAGGAAGCAGTCGGCCAGCCGCCGGATTTCATCCATTTGGAACTGCGCCGCCGGATCGGCCACCGCACAGACCGGAAACCCGTCGGCCTTGGCCGTCTCCATGGCATAGAGGGCGTCCTCAAACACCCAGGCGCCGCCCTGCCGGACGCTCAGCGCCCGGGCCGCCTGACGGAAAATGTCCGGGCGGCGCTTTCCCGCGCCCACTTCCGGGCAGGTCAGGACTGCGTCCAGCAGCTCCAGCGCGCCGGTGGAACGCAGGGCCGGCTCCGCAAAGCGGCGCTCCGTGGCGGTGGCCACCGCCATCGGCACGCCGGCCGCCTTCAGGCGGCGCAGGAATGCCAGCGCGCCCGGCTTCAGCGCCGGGCTGCCCAGATAATACCGCGCGACCAGCTCCTCGATGGCCGCGCCGATGGTTTCCAGGGATTCTGACATCCCGTAATCCGCCTTTAAGAACGGCGCGAATTCCCTCATGCCCAGCGGCAGCGTGTCGGCACAGATCGTTTCCTTCGGCGTATAGCCGAACCGGCGGACCACCGCCGGCGCGACGCCGTCCCACATGGCGCCGGAGTCCAGGATGGTGCCGTCCAGATCAAAAATCGCGGCGTGCAGCGTTGTCTGCATTCCGAATCAACCTCATTTCCTTATTCGCTCCCAATGTACCATCCCGGCCGCAGGCCTGTCAACCGGCCCGCCGCGCAGCCGGCGGGCGGATATGCACTGTATATTCATTATATTTTGCATATACGGCTTATTTTTGAATATTAACAAAATAATCAGAAAGATTTATGAATTTTTATTCAAATTTTTGCTTGCATTTCCATGCAGGCGGTGCTATGATATGGGCACGAACAAAAAACCGGCGTGATCGGAGGAGTTTTATCATGAGTGAAATCAAAAAAATCGTCCTCGCATATTCCGGAGGCCTGGACACCTCCATCATCATTCCCTGGCTGAAAGAGCACTACAACAATCCGGAAATCATCGCTGTGGCCGCCGATGTGGGCCAGGACGACGAGCTGGACGGCCTGGAGGAAAAGGCCCTGAAGACCGGCGCTTCCAAGCTGTATGTACTGGATCTGGTGGATGAGATGGTGGACGACGTGATCATCCCGTCCATGATGATGGGCGCAAAGTATGAGGACTATCTGCTGGGCACCGCGTTCGCCCGCCCGGTCATCGGCAAGGCCCTGGTGGAGATCGCCAGGAAGGAGGGCGCAGACGCCGTCGCCCACGGCGCCACCGGCAAGGGCAACGACCAGGTGCGGTTTGAGCTGGCCATCAAGCGCTTCGCGCCCGAGATGAAGATCATCGCCCCCTGGCGGGAATGGGACATCAAGTCCCGGGAAGAGGAGATCGACTACGCCGAGGCCCA
>JAHZEF010000028.1:18942-19248 GCA_019422005.1 Clostridiales bacterium | reverse complement strand
AGATCTCCCATCCAGAAATGGAGTAAGGCTCGACGTAGACTATGTCGTTGATAGGTCGGAGGTGGAAGCACAGCAATGTGTGCAGCTGACCGATACTAATAAGCCGAGGGCTTGACCTAAACTTGGAAAGAATAGCAGGCTCAAAGTCTTCTTAAAGGTTGCAGAGTAAGTTATGGTGTTCGGTTTTCAGGGCGCATCCGAAGCCCCTGTATTCAAGCACAGACCGGCGGAGCGTTTGTGTTTGAGATGACACGCGCCTTTAGCTCAGTTGGTAGAGCAACTGACTCTTAATCAGTGGGTCCCCGG
>JAHZEF010000028.1:2824-18932 GCA_019422005.1 Clostridiales bacterium | reverse complement strand
ACAGCGGCCTCTCACGCCGTTAACATCGGTTCGAATCCGGTACGGGTCACCAGTCAAAAAGAAAGCCGCTGCGCTCTGTTTCCAGCTGGCGCTGAAAACTGCGCATTCGCTTCTTCCTTTTTTCCTTCACGATGAAGTAGGTTTCATCGTGTAAAAGAGACGGGGGAACCAAATTAAGGCTTGACAAACGGGTTGAGATTTGGTAGTATTTCAAATGTTCTCAGGTGAAAGCCTGGTAACAGATATATAGTTGGTGTTGATTGCGGCGAGGGTCCACCTGTTCCCATTCCGAACACAGAAGTTAAGCTCGTCTGCGCCGAAGATACTTTGCGGGTGACTGCACGGGAAAATAGGTAATGCCAACACAAACGAGAGTAGCAATCGCTGCTCTCGTTTTCTTTTTACAGAAAACAACAGAAAGGCTGTGGTACAGTGAACAAAACGGTTTTCAATGTGGCCTCCCTGGCGGGACTGGCCGTATCCGCCGCGGCGGTGGCGGATCTGATCTGCCGCTGGGAGCTGGCGGCGCTCAAGGGGCTGTATCTGGCCTGGGGTGTGGCGCTGGCGGCCTCTGTGGCCATCATCCTCCTGTCGCCCAAAACCCGGGACGCCTTTCATGCCGCATGCCGGGGCGGTTCCCCGCTGCTGGTCCTGCGCGTGGCCCTGGCGGCGGCGCTGTTCCTGCTGGGCTGGTACGTCAACGCCGCTTCGGCGCAGCTCTACGGCGACGGCAGCCCCATGGTGGCCGACAACGGCGTCCGGATGTTTGCGGTGATCTTTACCCTGGTCTTTCACGTGATCTATCTGGCCTTCACCCGCAAAAAACGCGGGCAGGCCTGATGATAAGCCGCATCCCTGGGGAACGGAAACGGATATGAAAAGAACGGTGTTGATCCGCATTGCGGTGAGCCTTGCGGCGGCCGGGCTGGTGCTGGGGCTGTTTTACGCGGCGTTTGTCAAGGCCATGCCCGACCTCTGGCCCGTGCTCAAGAGCGGCAGCGAGCCGGAAATGGAAGCGTATCTTGCCTCGGCCGACAATGCCGCCGGGCTGATCTGTACAGCGCTGCTGCAATTTTTGCAGGTGGTATCCATTGTGCTGCCCGGCGCACCCATCCAGGTTGCCGCCTGAATTGTCTACGGCGTGTGGAAGGGCTCCGCCATCTGCTACGTATCGTATGTGTCGGCCAATCTGGCGGTATTTGCCGCCTCCCGGCGCCTGAACTCCCTGATGGAGCGGCTGGCGCCCGGCGGCGGAAAGGGACTGCTGCAAAAGGTACGGTTTCTCAGCGGCGCCGAAATGCCGGCCTATATGACCGCCATGGCCTGCATCATTCCCGTCGTCCCCAACGGCATCATCCCCTACGCCGCCGCCCGGACGCCCATGAAATTCCGGCAGTTTGCCGCCGCGGTCTGCGCCGGTTCCCTGATGCCGATCTTTGTCATGTGCCTCATCGGCGGACGCATCCTGGCCGGAGACTATCTGCTGGCGGCGGCGGTATTTGCCGCATCGCTGCTGGCGGTGGTGCTGCTGACCTGCTTCCGGGCCCAACTGCTGGGCACGGTACACCGCCTGACTGCAAAGATGAAACAATCGTCCCGGTAGTCCGGGGCGATTTTTTTTGCGGATTTGTTGACAAGTGTAACCAGCGCTGCTATACTGAAGATAGAGGTTACAAATGTAGACAACTGGAAAGGGGAGGGACGCATGAACGGACGAAGCAGCCAGCTGACGGCCGCGGAATGGCAGGTGATGGAATGCCTGTGGGAGCGGTCGCCGCGCACCGGCAGGGAAACGGTGGACTGGCTGGAGAAAAGGGTTGGCTGGAAGCGGAGCACCACGCTGACGCTGCTGCGGCGGCTGGAGGACAAGGGCGCGGTGGAAAGCGTGACTGAGGACGGCATAAAGGCATTTTGCCCGCGGATTGCGCGGGAGGATGCGGCGATGGAAGAGGCGGAGAACCTGCTCAGCCGCGCCTATCTGGGCAGCGTCAGCCTGATGGTCAGCGCCCTGACCAGAAAGCAAAGCCTTTCCCAAGCGGAGATCGACGCGCTTCATGCGCTGCTGGACGGATTGGAGGCGGAAAAGCGTGATTGAATGGATTTTGACGTCCACCGTATTGACGGCGCTGGCGATTGCGGCCCGGTATGCCCTGCGGGGCAGGATCGGCCTGCGGCTGCAGTACGGACTGTGGCTGCTGGTGCTGGCGCGGCTGCTGATCCCGGTGAGTTTCGGCGGGGCCGCCGTCAGTGTGGCCAATGTGGCGGGGCGGCCGGCGGCCGCGGCCGACCGGGTGGTGGCCTATGTGGGCGGAGAGGTGCCGGATCTGGCCATATCCGAACCGGATCCGACGTTGTCTGCGGCGGAGCAGAAGGCACAGTATGAAGATAACCAGACCCTGTGGCAGGCGGAACCGGCTGCAGCCCGGGCGAGGGCCGGCACGCCGGTGCTGCTTGGGGATGTGCTGCTGTGGGTGTGGATCGGCGGCGGCGCAGCACTGGCGGCGGTTCTCCTGGCCAGCAACTTGCGGTTTGCCCGGGCGCTGCAGCGGAGCCGGTCGCGGCTGGATGCGGAAAGGAAGAAGCTGCCGGTGTACGTGACCGAAGCAGCGGAGACGCCGTGCCTGTTCGGGCTGTTCCGTCCGGCCATCTATGTGACGCCGGAGGCAGCGGCCCATCCGGAAGCCCTGGCCCATACCCTGGCCCATGAGGAGACCCATTACCGCCACGGCGATCACATCTGGGCGGCGCTGCGGTGCATTGCCCTGGTGCTCCACTGGTACAATCCCGTGGTATGGTGGGCGGCGGCGCTGAGCCGCCGGGATGGGGAACTGGCCTGCGACGAAGCCACCATCGCCCGCCTGGGCGAGGGGCAGCGGGCGGCCTACGGCCGGACGCTGATCGGCCTGACGTGCAGGAAGCCCGTGGCCCTCCTGGTGACGGCCACCACCATGACCGGCGGGGCGCGAGGATTGAAAGAGCGGATCCGGCTGCTTGCCCGGCGGCCCAAAACCACCCTGGGCCTCCTGATTGTGGTGGTGCTGCTGGCGGCCGCCGCGGTGGGCTGTACCTTCACCGGCCCTACGGACGAGCCGGACATTCGCCTGCCGGAGGAACCGGCGGATCCGGTGTCCGACGAGGGCGGCGCGGATCCATCGGAGTCCGACGGCCGGGACGAACTGTCGGCGGTACTGGAGCAGCTGGAAACCGGGTCCATGCATCTGGCGTTGCTCACGGAGGCGGGCGTCATTGCGGATTTCGACGGTTCCAGCACCGGCAACGCCAGCCATTACGCCAACGCTCTGGCCACACAGGCTTACGAGCCGGAGGATCTGGACGCGGCGGGCAGCGTGGAAATCCATGTGATACCGGCGGCGGAGGAGCAGGACTGGTGCCTGACCTATTACGACGACTCCGACGTTGTGACGCTGACCATGGGGGAGAATCGCTGGAAATTCCGCGCCGGGGCCGACGTCGGGTACCTCCATGCCGGCGATCTTGCCCGGCAATGGTATGATGAGGCGGAATTTGAAGCCATCGGCGGCGGCTATGACAATCAGGACGCCATTGTGATCCCCGACGAGGGGCAGGATTATCTGACGGCGGCCCAGGCCTTCTGCCAGACCCTGGAGGAACGGCATCTGGCCGTCAGCGGCGGCAGCAGCTTCAAGTATACCTTCGTGCAGTGCACGGTGAGCGCGGCGGAGGATACCACGGCGGCCTTCCGGGAACGGGGCGAGATCGGGGAGGACACCTGGGCCTTCACTCTGACAACGGTGTTTGTGCCGAAGAATGAGGAGGCCCTGCACCGCTCCATGGCCGGCAATACCGGCGCGTATGACGGCGGTGATCCGGCGGTACCGGAGGGGGCGTACGAATACTTCCGCTGCGGCTTCATCACACGGGAGGACGGCGGATGGCGCGGCGAACTGACCGGCACCGGCTGGTAGGCCCGCGGCAGGGAACCCGTTCGGCAGGGCCGGGGCTCATCCATGAGCCCCGGCCTCTTCATCCGCCGGCAGAGGCCGGAAAATTTCCGCCCCGGAGGGAGGGTTTCAAACGGTTTCCACAAATTTATCCCGATTCTCAGGTGATCCCCTGTAAATAATGAAAAAAGTGAATTTTCTTGTTGAATTTCTCGCGGTTTTGGCATAGAATATGAAAGTGTAAGTTTTCTGCAAATACTTCACTTGCATAAAGAGGAATGCATATGCTGCATATCGTGTTGGTGGAGCCGGAGATCCCCATGAACACCGGCAATATTGCCCGGACCTGTGCCGCCACCGGCAGCGTGCTGCATCTGGTGAAGCCTCTGGGGTTTGATATTTCGGACAAAGCTGTCAAACGGGCCGGCCTGGATTACTGGCATCTGGTGGACGTGCGGGTCTATGAGAATCTGGAGGACCTGTTTGCCCGGAACCGGGTGGACGAGCCCTGGCTTCTGACGACCAAGGCGCCCGGAAGCTATGCGGAGGCCCGGTTCTCCGACGGCTGCTGGCTGTTCTTCGGCAAGGAGACCAGAGGGCTGCCGGAGAGTTTCCTGCGGGCCCATGCCGACCGCTGTCTGCGTATCCCCATCCGCGCCGAGGCCCGGAGCCTGAACCTGGCCAACTCTGTGGCCATTGTGGCATTTGAAGCCCTGCGCCAGCAGGGATTCCCCCATCTTACCGACCACGGAAAGATGGCTGATTGGCAGAACCTGTGAGTTTGATTCGGGAGGTCAAAACAAATGAACTACAACAAAAAGTCTGTGGAAGACATCAATGTCCAGGGCAAGAAGGTCCTGCTCCGCTGCGATTTCAACGTGCCGCTGAAGGCCGGCGAGATCACCAGCGACAAGCGTATTGCAGCGGCGCTGCCCACCATTCAGTATCTGCTGAAGCACGGCGCCGCCGTCATCGCCTGCTCCCATATGGGCAAGCCCAAGGGGGAATGGAAGCCCGAGCTGAGCCTGGCTGTGGTGGCCAGGCGCCTCTCGGAGCTGTTGGGGCAGGAGGTCATCATGGCCAGGGACGTAGCGGGCGAAGACGCCAAGGCGAAGGCCGCCGCCCTGCAGCCCGGCCAGATCCTGCTGCTGGAGAATACCCGCTTTGAAAAGGGCGAAACCAAAAACGATCCGGAGCTGTCCAAGCGTCTGGCGTCCATGGCGGACTTGTTTGTAAACGACGCGTTCGGCAGCGCGCACCGTGCCCATGCCTCCACTGCCGGCGTGGCCGAGTACCTGCCCGCAGTCTGCGGTTACCTCATTGAAAAGGAAATCGGCATTATGGGCAAGGCCCTCAGCGATCCGGCCCGCCCGTTTGTGGCCATCCTGGGCGGCGCCAAGGTTTCCGACAAACTCAATGTGATCAACAACCTGCTGGAAAAGGTTGATACCCTGATCATCGGCGGCGGAATGGCCTATACCTTCCTGGCCGCCAAGGGCTGCGGCATCGGCAAGTCCCTGTTTGACGCCGGGAAGGTGGACTACTGCAGGGACATGATGAAGAAGGCTGAGGAGAAGGGCGTCAAGCTGCTGCTGCCCATCGATACTGTCGTTGCCGATCATTTTCCCGACCCCATCGACGGCCCCATCGATGTGAAGAGCGTCTCTGTGGAGGCGATTCCCGACGAGATGGAGGGCATGGATATCGGCGAGGAAACCCGCAAACTGTTTGGCGACGCGGTGCGTGCGGCAAAGACGGTCGTATGGAACGGGCCCATGGGCGTCTTTGAAAATCCGACGCTGGCGGCCGGCACCATTGCTGTGGCACAGGCGCTGGCGGACGCCGACGCCATCACCATCGTCGGCGGCGGCGACAGCGCGGCTGCCTGTGAGCAGCTGGGCTTTGCCGACAAGATCACCCATATTTCCACCGGCGGCGGCGCTTCGCTGGAATTCCTGGAAGGTCTGGAGCTGCCCGGCATCGCCTGCCTGGAAGACAAGTAAGGCTGCCGGAAGGCATGGCGCCGGATGTTCCGCGGCGGCGGCAGCGCCGCCGGAACGCCGGAAAGATCAAATCTGTGGGAAAAATGGTCGGCGGCCGCTGCGTCTGCAGGCGGTTCCGCAGAGCTTAAAAAGTTATCGTTGAGGAGACACGAGCAAAATGAACAGAAAATACCGTAAGACTATTATTGCCGGAAACTGGAAAATGAACAAGACCCCTTCAGAGACCAAGGAGTTTATGACGGAATTCAAGTCCATCATGCCCAAGGGCCGCTGGTGTGATGTGGCGCTGTGCGTCCCTGCCGTCTGCATTCCCGCGGCTGTGCGCGCCATGCGGGAGACCCGGGTGGGGATTGGCGCAGAGAACTGCAATGCCAACGCGTCCGGCGCCTATACCGGCGAGATCGCAGCCAATATGCTGGTGGATGCCGGCTGTAAATACGTGATCATCGGCCACAGCGAGCGCCGGGCCATGGGAGAGACCGACGCGGACGTCAACGCCAAGGTGCAGGCCGCGCTGAAGGCGGAGCTGATGCCGATTGTCTGTGTGGGCGAAAGCCTGGAGCAGCGGGAGCTGGGCATCACGGAGGATTGGATTTCCATGCAGATCAAGTGTGCGCTCAGCGGCGTGCCGGAAGAAAAGGTGCGCAAGATTGTCGTGGCCTATGAGCCCATCTGGGCCATTGGCACCGGCAAGACGGCTACGCCGGAGCAGGCGGAGGAAGTCTGCGAGCATATCCGTACCGTCATCCGCAAGCTGTACGGCGCAAAGATTGCCCGTGCGATCTCGATCCTGTACGGCGGCAGCATGAACGAGAAGAATGCGTTTGAGCTGCTGGCTCAGCCGGATATCGACGGCGGCCTGATCGGCGGCGCCTCTCTGGTACCGGAGAAGTTTGTGAAAATTATTGAAGCGGCCAACCAGCCCACGGTGTAATTTATAGAAAATGCACAAAACAGGCGCAGATTTTTCTGCGCCTGTTTTTTGGATTTAACACTTTTTTCATTCCTTCGCCGGGCAGGTATGGTACAATAAACAGACGAAAGGGGATACGCCATGAACATCCTGTTTTTTCTCACACCAAAGGCGACCTGCTCCTATCTGGAAGAAGACGATACCATGCGCCAGGCGCTGGAACGCATGGAGCAAGCGGGCTATTCGGCGCTGCCGATTTTGCGGAAAGACGGCACCTATTGCGGCACGCTGACGGAGGGCGACCTGCTCTGGGCGCTGAAAAAACTGTGCGTAATGGACATCAAGCAAACCGAAGAACATACCATCATGGAGATTGCCCACAGGCGTGACAATCGCCCGGTCTCTGTTTCCACCGACATTGAGGATTTGGTGACCAAGGCGACGGATCAGAATTTTGTGCCGGTCATAGACGACCGCAACGCGTTCATCGGACTGGTTACCAGAAAAGCGATCATGCAATACTGTCTCAAGAACTTCTTTGTGCACTCCAGGAAAGAGGCCGCCGGATAGGCGGCCTCTTTTTTCGCCGCGCAGCGCGGAGGGCCCGCAGAGAAACATCCGGGGAGAGTGTTGACAGATTACTGTACTATGGGTATAATACGGTTAAACCGTATTACTTGAATCATACAGTGGAGGGAGGCGGCGGCAGTTGGTCTCGTTTGCAGGCCTGCAGATGCAGGACGGTATCCCCATTTATCTGCAGATTGTCCGGCATCTGAAAGCCGGGATTGTGGCCGGTACGGTGGCCTGCGGGGAGGAAATGCCGTCGCGCCGGGTTCTGTCGGCGCTGCTGGGCGTCAACCCCAACACGGTACAGAAGGCCTACCGCCAGCTGGAGGACGAAGGGCTGATCTGTTCCCATGCCGGCGCCATCAGCTGCGTGTCCGCCGGCCAGGAGCGGGCGGAGGCGCTGCGGACGGAAATGGTGACGGCCTGTGCGGAGGCCGTTGTGGGGCAGATGAAGCGGATGGGCCTTTCCAGGGAGGAGACGGTGGAGCTGGTTGGGAGGATTTGGGACGAAGCAGAGGAAGGGGGCGCGTCATGAAGCGGCAGATTTCGGTGCTTATGCTGGCGGCGGGAAGCTCGCTGAGCCGGGTGACGGCGGCGCTGCTGCTGATGGCCGCAGCGGAGGCGGTGCTGTTTTGGCATACCCTGCGGCAGGTGCTGCAGGCGGGCGGCGTTCCCGGGGTGGAGGCGCTGTTTGACCAGCCAGGCATGCGGCTGCTGTGGGCTGCGGGGCTGCTGCTGGTCACTGCGGCGCTGTGGCTGGGGACCGGAGGGCGTTCCGGCAGCCGTGTCTGCTACCGGATCCAGCGTCTGCCGGTCCGCCGGAGTGCGGTTTTGATCTGGTGGGCGCTGTACGGCGTATGCTGTTACTTCCTGGCATGGGCGGTACAGCTCCTGACGGCGCTGGCGCTCTGCCGGCTGTATGCGGTGCTGACCGGCGGCGTGCTTCAGAATGGGCAGACGCTGTTTCTGGCGTGCTACCGCAGCGCGTTTCTGCACAGCCTGCTGCCGCTGCAGGACACGGCGCGCTGGTTCGGAACCGGCGCGTGGCTGCTGGGCACCGGGGTTTCCGCCGCCGGCGCCGCCGCGGCGCTGTGGCAGGGCAAATGGAATGCGGCGCCGGCCGTGCTGGCGGCCGCGGCGATCTTCAGCGCCGGGCCGGTGGGGAGCTGCGGATGGAGCGTTTTGCTGGGCGCAGCGGCCCTGGCGGCCGGTGCTTTCAGCCTGGCTGCGGTATGGAAGGAGGAGGACACATGAGAGAGCGGCTGCAGCGCATGCTGCCGCTGGGTCTGGATCCCATGCAGGAGGTTCGCTGGGTGGCGCGGGGGCTGCTGCTCAGCGCCGTCGTCAGCCTCCGGTTCCTGTTCGCCTATACCGGCGCTTACCGGGCGCTGTTCCGGACGGTCGGCCGCCGGCGGGTATTGATTCCCGGCGCAGTGATGCCGCCCTTCGGCCAGCTGGTGGGCTGGTCGTTCGCCGGCTTTCTCCTGCTGGCGGCAGCCATGGCCGTTCTGGCGGTCTGGCACTGGCTGTATCATTATCAGGACAGCCGAAGCATCTACCTGATGCGGCGGCTTCGGAACCGGCGGGAACTGTGGCGGCGCTGCCTGGCGATGCCGGCTCTGGGCGCGGCGGCCAGCCTGCTGGCGGCAGGGCTCCTGCTGCTGATGGATTACGGAATTTATCGCATCGCCACGCCGGAGGCCTGCCTGCAGATGGGCGGATGGCTGGCGGCGGGGATCGGATAGGAGGGTGCCGGATGCTGGAACTGAAACATGTCAGGAAATCCTATGGGCTGACAGCGGCGCTGAAGGGCGTCAGCCTGTGCCTGGGGCCGGGAGAACTGGTCGGGCTGTTTGGGGAAAACGGCGCGGGCAAGACCACGCTGATGAAGTGCGCCCTGGGCCTGCTGCGCTGCGAGGGGGAGATCCTCCTGGATGGGGCGCCCATCGGCAGGGACCGGATGAACCGGCTGTCCTTTGCCACCTGCGAACACTCGTTTTTCCCCAATCTGACGCCCCGGGCGCATATGGAATTTTACCGGATGCAGTTTCCCAGGTTTCGGGAGAAGCGGTTTCATGCGCTGATGGATTTTTTCCAGCTGCCCATGGGCAAGCGCCTGCGGCAGTTTTCCACAGGGCAGAAAAATCAGTTTGAAGTCATTCTGGCGCTGTGCCAGGGGGCGGAGTATATTCTGATGGATGAGCCCTTTGCAGGGAATGATGTATTCAACCGGGAGGATTTTTATAAGGTGCTGCTGGGCGTCCTGGAGCCGGAGGAGACCATTCTGCTCTCCACGCATCTGCTGGAAGAGGTCAGCGGCCTGATCAGCCGGGCGGTCCTGCTGCGCGGCGGGCAGGTGGTCGGCGACGTTTCGGCCATGGAACTGGACGAACAGGGGATCCGGATCCTGGACTATGTAAAGCAGACGTATCACTATCAGCCGGACCGGGTGAGCAAAGCCCTGTCCGACTTGACGGACGGGGCGTAGGGGGGCGCGGTTATGCGAAGAAGCTTGCTGCTGCTGGCAGTCCTGCTGGTTCTGGCTGCAGGAGGGATCTGCCTGGCGGTTCCGGCGGTAAACGGGCAGAAGGAGGCGGTCACGGTCACGGAGCTGCTCCGGTATGGGGATGCGTCGGCGGCCGAGGGATTGACCGTAGGCATCGCGACCAACTATAACGGTTATCTGCATTGGGATACGGCCGTCATGCTGGGCGGCACGCTGCAGACGGAAACATCGTTCCGCTTTACGCCGGACCGGCCATATCCGCAGGGGGAGATGGAGCCCAGCCTGCAGGTGTCCTTTATCGGCAATCTCAGCATCTCGTCCAGCGGCGGGGAAATCACAGCGCCGCAGACCGGCGCGCTGGCGCCTGTCTTCCGGGATGTGGCGGAGCGGGTCCGGCCGGGAACGACGCACATGGAAACGGTGCGCCTGCGGGACTACTTTGACCAATATCCGCTGACTGTGGATTGCCAGATCCCGGAAAAGAACTATTACAGCGACATGTGGGAAACACAGTTTTGGGTGACAGCGTCCACCTGGCTTGGCATCCCCGTGGAGGAGGACGCCGAAATAGACGTCCGCCTTTCCGCCGACGACGACGGATCGGTTTACGAGGCGGAGTTCAGCACAGGGGCCGAAGCCAATCTGTATACCTGGACCGTCTTCCTGGAAGATGGCATTTATCTGGGCGCGGCGTGCTGTGACGAAACGGGAAACCTCTGCGCACCGGAAACATTTCCGGCCGGATACGGCGTCTATTATCTGCCGCTGCGCGTGACCGGGGACCGCTGGGGCAATCAGACTGTCCGGGTGGACGACCCCAATGTGCGTCTGGTTCTGCCGGTGGATCCGGCCCGGGCGGTGATCAGCGGCCTGGACCTGGCGGATGACGGGCGGCTGCTGCTGCGGACACAGGAGGGTGGACAGGAGATCCTGACGGTCGTGGATCCGGCAACCATGGAGACGGTGCAGCGGATCCCGGTGCTGGAAGAGGGGACTGTGCACGGCTTCTGGATCCGGGATGGATATCTGGCGGCGATGAACGGCGTGCAGCAGGTGACGGTGCTGGTCCGGGGGACAGACGGGCGCTATGCGCGGAAGCTGAGCGCCAGCCTGCTGACGGACGGGTTTGAACCGGCGTTTCACTACGGCGATACCCTGGAGGCGTACTATGACGGCAGCCGCCTGGTCCTGGCATCGTATGTGGGCGCCTGGAGTGATCCCAGCGTGGAACTGGCCGTCTGCGGAAAAGAGGGGCTGCTGTATGCGGCCAGGCTGCAGCACAGCCAGGCGGCGGAGCCGGATCCGTCCCGGCAGTGCCGCCCTGACAAAAGCACCCCAATGATTTGGTGAAGCGGGCGGAGCGGCACCGGGCAGGAGCGGCGCCGGTGTATTCCCAGCCGCAGGCGATACAGACCCCCAGTTCCCTTCCGGGAACTGGGGGTCTGCCGGACAGCGCCGCAGTTTGCAGCGCCCCTATGGTATTCAGGAGGATCTGCCGCCCTTGAGGGCCTTCATACGCTCGGCATGATCCAGGATGCGCTTGCGGATGCGGAGGCTCCGGGGCGTCACCTCCAGCAGTTCGTCATCGGCCAGATATTCCAGACATTGCTCCAGGCTCATGATCCTGGGCGGCGTCAGGCGCAGCGCGTCGTCGGAACCGGCCGCCCGGGTGTTGGTCAGCTGCTTTTTCTTGCAGACGTTGACGGACATATCTTCGTTGCGGGAGCAGATGCCCACCACCATGCCGGCGTATACGGGCGTGCCGGCGCCGATGAACAGCTGGCCGCGCTCCTGCGCGTTGTACAGGCCGTAAGTCACAGCCTCGCCGGCCTCAAAGGAGACCAGGGAACCGGTTTTGCGCCGTTCGATCTCACCCTTGACCGGGGCGTAGGTCTCCAGCCGGGAGGCCATGATGCCTTCGCCGCGGGTATCCGTCAGGAACTCGTTGCGGTAACCGAACAGGCCGCGGGACGGCACCAGGAATTCCAGGCGCATCCGGCTGCCCACCGGGTTCATGGACACCAGATCGCCCTTGCGCTGGCTGATTTTGTCAATCACAGCGCCGACGGCCTGCTCCGGCACGTCCGCCACCATCCGCTCAACGGGCTCGCAGAGCCTGCCGTCGATCTCACGGTTGAGCACATGGGGCGTGGAGACCTGGAACTCATAGCCCTCGCGGCGCATGGTTTCAATGAGGATGGAGAGGTGCATTTCGCCGCGGCCGGCCACGTTGAAGGCGTCGGTTCCCTGCTCCGTGACCCGGAGGGAGACGTCCTTGAGCAATTCGCGCTGGAGCCGGTCCCGCAGGTTCCGGGAGGTGACGTATTTTCCCTCGCGGCCGGCGAAGGGGGAGTCGTTGACGGAGAAGGTCATTTCAATGGTAGGTTCGGATATTTTGACAAAGGGCAGCGGTTCCACGGCGTCCGGCGCGCAGATGGTGCGGCCGATGGTGATATCGGAGATGCCGGAAAACGCTACGATTTCTCCGGCAGCCGCCTCCTGGATGGGGCTGCGGCCCAGGCCGGTGAATTCATACAGGGCCACCACCTTGGCCTTCTCCCGGAACTCCGGGTTGTGGAAATCGCAGACGGCGATCTCCTGATTCTGGCGGACCACGCCGCGCTCGATCCTGCCGATGGCGATTCGTCCGACAAACTCATTGTAGTCGATGGAACTGACCAGAAGCTGCAGGGGGCCGTCCGCGTCGCCCCTGGGCGGGTCGATATAATTGACGATGGTTTCAAACAGCGGCGTCAGGTCTGTGCCCTCCACATGGGGCGAGTAGGAGCTGATCCCCTGCCGGGCAGAGCAGAAAATCGTGGGAGAGTCGAACTGCTCCTGGGTGGCGTCCAGATCCAGCAGCAGCTCCAAGACCTCGTCGCAGACTTCGTCGATGCGCTGGTCGGGGCGGTCGATCTTGTTGATGACCACAATCACCTTGTGCCCCAGCTCCAGCGCCTTCTGCAGCACGAAGCGGGTCTGCGGCATGGGGCCCTCTGCGGCGTCCACCAGAAGAAGGACGCCGTCGACCATTTTCAGGATCCGTTCCACCTCGCCGGAGAAGTCGGCGTGGCCGGGCGTATCCACAATGTTGATCTTGATATCCTTGTAATGCACGGCAGTATTCTTGGCCAGGATGGTGATGCCGCGCTCCCGCTCCAGATCACCGGAATCCATGACGCGCTCCACCACCGCCTGGTTTTCCCGGTAAACGCCGCCCTGTTTGAGCATCTGATCCACCAGCGTGGTTTTGCCGTGGTCGACATGGGCGATGATTGCAATGTTCCGAATGTTTTCCTGCGCCATAGAGGTCGCTCCCTTCGTCTGAAAAACAGCCTGCGGCCGTTTGAATCCGAAAATGTCTCACAAAAATAAAATATAACACAAAGGTCGTGATTCTGCAAGTATTTTCGGCAGATTCCAAACAAAAAATGAAAAACAGGCCGGAGCTTGGACGGCGTCGGCAGAAAGCGGGAGCGTGCTGCCGTGAAAATGCCCAAACCGGCGCGGCGGCGCCGCGGGTTTTTACAAATTGTTCACCCAAAGGAACACGATTGGGGTATAATGAAAGCGAATGCAAGTATGACGG
Organism: Clostridiales bacterium; assembly: GCA_019422005.1. Taxonomy (GTDB): domain Bacteria; phylum Bacillota; class Clostridia; order Oscillospirales; family Oscillospiraceae; genus Avoscillospira_A. The sequence goes on along the minus strand of JAHZEF010000028.1, from coordinate 5,428 downwards.
AGATGGAGGTAAGCTGAATGGCGAAGACAGTCCTGGTCGTGGAAGACGATTCGAATATTGCCGAGCTGCTGCGGCTGTATCTGGAAAAAGAGGGATACCGCGTGGTAACCGCCGCCGATGGGAACCGGGGGGTGGAACTGTTCCGCAGTACGGAACCGGATCTGGTCCTGCTGGATCTGATGCTGCCGGGCCTGGACGGCTGGGGCGTCTGCCGCGCCATCCGCCAGACTGCGCAGACGCCGATTATCATGCTGACTGCCAAGGGCGAGACCGTGGACAAGGTGGCAGGGCTGAAAATGGGCGCCGACGATTACATCACGAAGCCGTTTGAGATGAAGGAGGTTCTGGCGCGGATCGAAGCCGTGCTGCGGCGCGGCAGCCTGCCGGAGGAGGCGCCCCGCAAACGCCTGACCTTTGACAAGCTGGTTGTGGATCTGGATTCCTTTGAGCTGATTGTGGACGGCAGGAAAATCGACACGCCGCCCAAGGAGATGGAGCTGCTGTACCATCTGGCGTCCAGCCCCAACCGGGTTTACACCCGGAATCAGCTGCTGGACGAGGTCTGGGGCTTTGACTATTTCGGCGACAGCCGGACGGTGGATGTCCATATCAAGCGCCTGCGGGAAAAGCTGGAGGGCGTCAGCGACCAGTGGAGCCTGAAAACGGTTTGGGGCGTGGGATACAAGTTTGAGGTGCAGGCCCCATGAAAACAACCTTCGCGCGGCTGTTCAGCTTTATTGCAGGGCTGGTGCTGCTGTGCGTGCTGTTTCTGGGCGCAGGGTTCCGGGCGCTGATGACCAACTATCTGGTGGCGGAGAGCAGGGAGTCGCTGTCCAACAACGCCGCCTCGGTGGCGGAGCTGGCGGCAGCCTACGATACCACCGGGCAAATGGAGGACAACTGGGATTTCCGATGAGCCTGAGCTTCGCCTCCCGCGTGGCTGAGACCGATGCGGTGATCTGTGATGAGAACGGCGTTGTGGTGCTCTGCTCCTGTGAGAATCTGATTTGCCGGCACCTGGGGCAGCGCCTGGACGTGGGCCTGACCACAGAGGTTCTGGAGAACGGACAGACCTATGCAAAAGGCATGCTGGACGGGCTGTATGAGGAAGAGCGGTATTATGTGGCAGAGCCGGTGACGTCCGGCTCCACCGGGGCGACCATCGGGATTGTGGTGGCCTCCTCCCCGGCGACAGAGCCCAGCCAGGTCATGGGGCCCATGTTCCAGATTTTCCTGCTGACGGCGGGCGTGGTGCTGCTGGTGGCCGTGGCGGCCACATCGATTCTGGCGCGCCATGAGGCGCAGCAGCTCAAGGACCTGGCGGACGCGGCCCACCGGTTCGGCCACGGCGATCTGCGCGCCAGGGCAGAAGTTTCCGAGGGCGGGACGGTGGAAATGAACGAGCTGGCCACGGAGTTCAACAACATGGCAATTTCCCTGGAGCAGTCTGAGATCCGCCGGAGAGAATTTGTCGCCAATGTCAGCCACGAGCTCAAGACGCCCATGACCACCATCGCCGGGTTTATGGACGGCATGCTGGACGGCACCATTCCGCCGGAACGGCACCGCCAGTATATGCAGACGGTCTCCGACGAGGTGCGCCGCCTGTCCCGGCTGGTGCGCAGCATGCTGGATATTTCGCGGCTGCAGTCCCAGGGGATCCCGGAGGCCAAGAAGCGGAAATTTGACATCGCGGAGGCCCTGGGGCAGGTATTGATTTCCTTTGAACAGAAGATCAATGTCAAGCGGATCGAAGTGGAGGCCGACCTGCCGGACAACGGCCTGAATGTGTGGGCGGATTCCGATTCCATCACGCAGGTCCTGTACAACCTGACCGATAACGCCGTCAAGTTCTGCCCCGAAGGGGGGCGGCTCTGGGTACGGGCCAGGGCGGAGGGCGGAAAAGCCAGAGTGACCGTGGGCAACACCGGCCCCACGATTCCGCCGGAGGAGCTTCCGCTGGTGTTTGACCGCTTCCACAAGATGGACAAAAGCCGGAGTGTGGACCGGGACGGCTACGGCCTGGGGCTGTACATTGTCAAAACCATTGTGGACAGCCACGGAGAGGACATCTGTGTGACCAGCCATGAGGGGAAGACGGAGTTTTCCTTTACGCTGCCTCTGAAAAAATAAAGGGCCGAATGGGGAGAAATTGGAAGAAATGCGGAAGAATTCACACTCTTTCTGCAATGAGTTTACAAAATATTCAACATTCCGGCCGGAAATGTGGATATAATTTTTACAGATTCCCGGAAATGTTCCGGAAACATGGCCGCGCGGGCCGGACGGAAGCAGGAAAAACGGCGTCCGGCTGCGCCTGATTCCACCACAGGAAGGGGGACGGTGAAATGGCGGCGGCACCATATGAATATCAACCGGACATTCCGCCCGACGACCATGACGCACAGTACCCCTATCAGGAGTTTTATGGCGGCGGGAACCGGAAGCCGCGCCGGCACGGCGGCGGGCATGGCGGCTGGTGGGTGCTGGTGGTCCTGGCGGTTGTGATGGCCGGGCTGATCGGCGTATTCAGCCGGTATTCCATTGACGTGCGCCAGACCAACGGGGGGCTGACGCTGTCGATACAGCATGCCGAAGAGCCGG
>JAHZEF010000028.1:0-2814 GCA_019422005.1 Clostridiales bacterium | reverse complement strand
TGCTTGCCCCCGGCGAGGAGACGGCGGAGCCGGATACTGTGATTCTGAAGCCCAGCGCGGATGGGAACGGCGGCGGCGCAGAGCTGGTGCTTTCCGAAGCGCCGGACCTGATGCCGCCCACCCAGACGGCGGGCGGCCAGGGGCTGAGCCTGCAGCAGATATACAAAAAGGTGATTCCCAGCGTGGTCTCCATCACGTCCACGCTGCGCAGCGGCTCCTCCACCGGCACAGGGATCATTATGTCGGAGGATGGGTATATCATCACCAACGATCACGTGATTGAAAGTGCGGTGGCCATAGAGGTGCTGACCTCGGACGACCGGGTGTATTCGGCAAGCCTGGTGGGAAGCGACGCCACCAGCGACCTGGCCGTCCTGAAGGTGGAGGCGACGGAGCTGGCGGCTGCAGAGTTCGGCAGCTCCGAGGACATGGAGGTGGGCGACTCGGTTGTGGCGATCGGCGATCCGCTGGGCAAGGAGCTGCGCGGCACCATGACCGATGGCATTATCTCGGCGATTAACCGGGATCTGGTGGTCAACGGCCGCGGCATGACGCTGATGCAGACCAATGCGGCCCTGAACAACGGAAATTCCGGCGGCCCGCTGATCAATGCCTATGGCCAGGTCATCGGGATCAACACCATGAAAATGAGCTCCTATTATTCCACGGCGTCTGTGGAGGGCCTGGGGTTCGCCATTCCGATCTCCACAGCCAAGCCGATCATTGACGAATTGATTCTGCAGGGATATGTCTCCGGCCGTCCGGCCATCGGCATCAGCGGCAGAAAGCTGCCGGAAGCCGTGCAGGCGTATTACCGTCTGCCGGACGGGATCTATGTGGAAGCGGTGGATCCCGCCAGCGACGCCTTCCAGAAAGGGATTCAGGCCGGCGATACCATTACGGCCATTGAAGGCGTGCCGGTGGAGACAATGGACGACCTGAACGTGGTGAAAAACCAGTTTCAGGCCGGGGAAACGGTCAATCTGACGATTTACCGGAGCGGTGAGCTGTACAGCGTCGATGTGGTTCTGGTGGATGCGGCCAGCCTGTAGCGCTGCTGTGCCCGCTGCGTGAAATCCGGACCGGCCGCGCCTGCGCCGCGGGCCGTATGTTTTGAGATACGGCCCGCGGCGCGTCCGCTTTGAGAGGCGCGTCCGGCCGCGGCGGTGAAGGCCGGCAGAGATGCCGGGGAAGTTTCCGCTTGTTTTTTGCGTGTCCTGTGGTATGATAAACAAAAGCGGCGCGGAACGTATCCGCGCGGGGTGGAAGGAGCGCATGTTATGGCCAAGCAGCCGCGTGACAGACAGATCCTGTTCCAGCTGACCGGTCTCCCGCCGGCCGGAGCGACACTTTCCCTGGCGCTGCAGCATCTGGTGGCAATGATTGTCGGGTGCGTCACGCCGGCCATTATCATCGCCAATGCCGTGGGGCTTCCCCAGGCGCAGCGGGTGCTGCTGATCCAGTCCTCCCTGGTGGTTTCCGCAGTTTCCACGCTGCTGCAGCTGTTTCCCATCGGGCGGAAGCGGGCGGGCGTCCAGTTTGGTTCCGGCCTCCCGGTGATTCTGGGCGTCAGTTTTGCCTATGTGCCCAGTATGCAGGCCATTGCCGGCTCCGGCGGCCTGGCTGCCATTGCGGGCGCAATGATTGTGGGAGGCCTGGTCGCGCTGATTGTCGGGCTGCTGGTGGAGAAAATCCGCGTCCTGTTCCCTCCGGTCATCACCGGCACGGTGGTGTTTACCATCGGCCTTTCCCTGTACCCCACCGCCATTAACTATATGGCCGGCGGGACCGGCAATACCGCGGAACTGATTGCCGCCAAGGGCCTTTCGCCCGCTCTGGTCTACGGCTCCTGGCAGAATTGGCTGGTGGCTGCCCTGACGCTGGCCGCAGTGATGCTCCTGAATCACCGCGGCAGAGGCATCTGCAGGCTTGCTTCGATTTTGCTGGGGATGGCGTTCGGGTATGCAGTGGCCGCCTGCGCCGGCATGGTGGACTTTTCCGAGGTGGGGGCGGCGTCCTGGTTTGCCCTGCCGGAAGCGTTGCCCTTCGGGATTGCCTTTGACCCGGCGGCCTGCATCGCCATCGGCCTGCTGTTTGCCGTCAACGCGATCCAGGCCATTGGGGATTTTACGGCCACCACTGTGGGCGGGCTGGACCGCGACCCGACGAACCGGGAGCTGCAGGGGGGGATTGTGGCGTACGGTGTCACCAATATGGCGGCTGCGCTGTTCGGCGGGCTTCCCACGGCCACATATTCCCAGAATGTGGGGATTGTCACCACCAACCGGGTGGTCAACCGGACCGTATTCGCCGCTGCCGGCGCTCTGCTGCTGCTGGCCGGTGTGTCGCCCAAGCTGGCGGCGGTGCTGACGACCATTCCGCAGTGCGTTCTGGGCGGCGCCACCATTACCGTGTTTTCCACCATTGCCATGACCGGCATGAAGCTGATCGCCTCCCAGAAGCTGAATGCCAGAAATACCACCATTGTTGGGCTTTCGGCGGCGCTGGGGGTGGGGATTTCCCAGGCGTCGTCCGCCCTGAGCCAGTTCCCGGAAAGCGTTACCATGATTTTCGGCAAATCCCCCGTGGTGATTGCCACCGTGATGGCTGTGCTGCTGAACCTGATCCTGCCCAGGGATTCCGGGTAGCGCGGGCGCCTGAAGCGGCGCGCGGAGGGGATGTGTGCGCATTCTGCCGGCCGGTTGTCCAGACGCCTCCGGAAAGCCCTGGAACCTGCCCGGCGGTCGGACCGCCGCTTTTAAATGCTGAAACACCCGGCAGACCGTGTCGTTCGGTCTGCCGGGTGTCTGGTTT
>JAHZEF010000027.1:16403-19430 GCA_019422005.1 Clostridiales bacterium | reverse complement strand
TGACATAGAGCGTGTTGTAAATCGCGGGCAGAATGCCCATGGTGTCGTTGAGGACACTTTCGGCGGTGGTCAGGAATTTCCAGTCGATGCCGGGAATGCCGCGATAACAGATATATCCGATTAGGAAAACCAGCAGGCCGCAGGTTACGGCGGAGCAGAAGTAGAGCAGAATCCGGATCACCGCATCATAGGCCCTGCGGGCGGCAGAAAGTCTCTGATTCATGTCATTTCTCCTTCTGGCGCTTGAGCAGCATATTCAGCAGCACGTTAATCATCATGATAAAGAGGAACAGCACCAGGCCGATGGAATAGAGTGCGTTGCGCTGAAGGCTGCCAACGGAAGCGTAGTTCATTTCGATGGCGATGCCGGTGGTCAGGAAGCGGACGCTGGAGAAGAGGGACGGCAGATTGGCCACATTGCCCGCCACCATAATGATGGCCATGGCCTCGCCGATGGCGCGGCCGATGCCCAGCACCACTGCGGCGGCGATGCCGCTCTTGGCGGCGGGGACGCTGACGCGGAGGTAGGTTTCCAGGCTGGTGGCGCCCAGGGCCAGGCTGGCCTCCTCATACTCCCTGGGAACGGCCTGCAGGGCGGTTTCCGAGACGGAAATGATGGAGGGGAGGATCATCACCGCCAGCACGATGATGGCTGCGAACAGGCTGTCGCCGGCAGCCAGATCAAAGGTGGTGCGGATCCACGGCACCAGCACAATCATGCCGACCAGGCCATAGACCACCGAGGGGATCCCGGCCAGCAGGTTGACCATGGGGCGGATCACGGCGGCCAGCTTCGGCGGGGCGACCTTGGCGAGAAATACGGCGGTGAAAAAGCCGATGGGAACGCCGATCACAATGGCGCCGGCGGTGCCGTAGACGGAGGTCAGGATCAGGGAGAGGATCCCGAACTGCTCGTCCTTGGCGGACCAGGTGCTGCCGAAGAGAAAGTCGATCAGCCCGACCTCCCGGATGGCGGGCAGGCCGGAGATGATGAGATAGACGCTGATAACCAGCACGAACGCCACCGCAATCAGCCCGCAGATCAGGAACACGATCTGCATGATCCGCTCGACGGACTTGGCGGCAGACTGCCTCCGGGCAGTCTGCGCCGGCCGGCCCGGATGGGAAGCGGGGGAAGTCGAAGCTTCTTTCATAACAATCGATCAGCCTTTCGGATTATTTCCAGTTATGGCTGTGAGACACGGCCGGCTGCGGACGTGTCTCACAGGAATTCATCAGGTTGCCGGCCGTCAGGGGGCCACGGCGCCGGCGATGGCGATATACTCTGCGACCTCGTCGCTCATGGCGTAGTCCAGGAACGCCTGGGCGGCGGGGGAGAGCTGCGTGCCCTCCGCGGTTACCATCACAAAGGGACGCTGGATTTCGTAGGTGCCGTCCTGAACCGTCTCCTCGGAGGGCGCCACGCCGTTGACCTTTACGGCCTTGACGGTTTCATCCACTGCGGACAGGGAAGCGTAGCCGATGGCGTTGGGGTTGGAAGCTACGTTGCCGATGACGTCGCCGGTGGAGCTGTACTCGTTTTTGTAGGCGCAGTTTTCAACGCCGACAATTTCCTCGAACGCGCTGCGGGTGCCGGAGCCGTCCTCGCGGCCCAGAACGGCGATTTCCAAATCTTCGCCGCCCAGGTCCTTCCAGTTGCTGATTTCACCGGTGAAAATTTTGGCGATCTCTTCCACGCTCAGATCTTCCACGCCGTTGGCGGGATTGACAACCACGGCCACGCCGTCCAGGGCGATGATGTTCTCCACTGCGCCCTGCGCCTTTTCCTCGTCCTTCAGGGCGCGGGAGGCCAGGCCGATATCGGCGGTACCGGACAGGACGGCTTCAACGCCGGCGCCGGAACCGGTGCCGGAATAGTTGACGGTCACGTCCGGCTGAAGCTCCCGGAAGGTCTCCTGCAGGACGGCCATCACATCGGCCATGGAGGTGGAGCCGTCGGTGTTGACGACGCCGGAGACCGTTTCGGCGGCGGGCTGCTGTGTCTGATCTGCGGAGTTATCCTCCGGCTGCGGCGCGGGGTCCGCGGTATCGGCGGGTTCGTCGCCGGCAGGGGTTGTGTCGCCGGCGCCGTCCTTGGCGCAGCCGGCGAACAGCGTCAGCACCATCAGAAGCGACAGTGCAAGGCAAAGAAACTTTTTCATGTTGCATATCTCCTTTTTATCTACAGTATTGACAGTTCGCAGTACGGTTATGATGATACAAACGCAATGTAAAATACAAAAGGCAAAGAAGATCAAATGTTTGTAAAATCAAAACGGCGCTTGACAAATCCGGCAGATGTGCTAAACTGGAACCAGTATTAATGGCATATGCCATAAATGTGGAAAGCGGGGGCGGGAAATTGGCAAGACCGAAGAAGGGAAGGCGCGTCTGCCGCCTGCCCGGCAGCTGCAGCTTCGGCCCGCTCCGGGGAGACGGCCCCTACGGCGTTCTGACCATGACGGTGGAAGAGCTGGAGGCAATCCGGCAGATCGACCTGGAAGGGCTGAGCCAGGAGGACTGCGCGGCGCGCATGAACGTCGCCAGGACAACGGCGCAGGGGATTTACAACAGCGCCCGGCAGAAGCTGGCCCGCTGCCTGGTGGACGGCCTGGAGCTGCAGATTGGCGGCGGGAGCTACCAGCTGTGCGGCGGCCGCGCCTTCGGCTGCTGCGGCGGCCGCTGCCCGCTGCCTGCGCAGACCGCAAATATCGATTGTGAGGAGTATCGGAATATGAAAATTGCAGTGACATTTGAAAATGGCCGGGTGTTTCAGCATTTTGGCCACAGCGAGCAGTTCAAGCTGTATGACGTTGCAGACGGCCGGGTGACGGCCAGCCGCGTGGTGGACACCAACGGCCAGGGCCACGGCGCGCTGGCGGGCTTTCTGCAGGCGCAGCAGGTGGATACGCTGATCTGCGGCGGCATCGGCGGCGGCGCCCGCATGGCGCTGGAGGAAGCCGGGATCCGGCTGTTCGGCGGCGTCAGTGGGGAGGCGGACGCGGCTGTGGAGGCGCTGCTGGCGGG
>JAHZEF010000027.1:0-16393 GCA_019422005.1 Clostridiales bacterium | reverse complement strand
CCACCACAGCGACGGGCATGGCCACGACCATGCCTGCGGCAGCCACGGCTGCGGCCATGGCAGCTGCCATTCCTGAGATTGCGCAGAGCGCGGGGAGGCCCAACGGCCTCCCCGCGCTCCGATTGTCCGGCCGGCGGCGGGCCGGGCGGCAATTTGCAGTACTTAATCGATTTAGATTTGTGGAAGATGCGCCTTGTAATCGGGAAACGGTTCTTCTATAATAACAACGGCGGCAGGCAGTTCCGCAGAGGCGTCTGCAGCACGGGGCCCGCCGCGTCCCCGAAGAAATCAAGGCGCCGCGCGCGCGGCGCGTGGGAGGATGTACCATGGAAACAGGCAGCTTGAAATTCACCTATTGCAACACCAACACCAGGGAAGTGAGCAGCGAGATCGGAGCGCTGTTCCCCGGCTTTGGATCGGACGAGGTCCTGCTGGTCATGAGCCCCCATGACGACGACGCTGTGATCGGCGCGGGCTATGCCATGCTGGCGGCCAGGCAGGCCGGCGCGGAGGTCTACGTCATGATCTTCTGCCGCGGCGACGCCGGTTACAGCACCCTGGAGGAGAAGGAGACCATCGAGGCGGTGCGGGAGCGGGAAACCGTGGCCTGCTATGAACGGCTGGGCGTGGACGCGTCGCATATCGTGCGGATGAACTTCCCGGATTTTTCGGCCATCAGCAGCTGGGGCTGGCGGAAGGCCGACGGCTCGGAGGGAGAAATGCCCACCATCCTGCGCTTCCTGCGGGAGCACCGCGTGACCCGCGTCATGGTGCCCAACCATTACCATGAGCATATCGACCATGTGGCGGCGCATCTGATGGGCAGCTACGACGTGCCTCAGGCGGGGGATGTGGTGCTGGTGGATTATGGGGCGCCCCATGCGGTGCGCTCCACCCTGGAGTACTCCGTCTGGGCCGACCTGGATCCGGAGGATGCGCTGGTCTGCGGCCGGGATCCTGCCCTGCGGGCCAACCGGATCCTGGTGGCCGGCGAAGCGGTGGAGCAGATGGTGGACCGGGCCATTGAGGCCTATGTGTCCCAGGGGAAGATTATTGAAGACCTGGTCGCTGCCCGCAAAGCCCGCCGGACGGCCAAAGGCTCGTTCGTGGAGGTCTATATCGCCTTTGACCCCAGGCCGAAGATCAGCTTTCAGCCCTATGTGGCGCTGATCGACAGCCTGCTGTAACCCCGGCGCGCTGCGGCCGGACGCTGCCAAAGGCAGCGCCCGGCCGTTTGTTTTTTTCGGGAGGGTGTGTTATCATACAAAGAAAACGGCGGTGATACGGATGATCAATACAACCCTGTGCTACCTGGAGCGGGACGGGCAGTATCTGATGCTGCACCGGGTCAAAAAGGAAGGCGATATGAACCGGGATAAATGGATCGGCGTCGGCGGCAAGTTTGAGGACGGGGAGAGCCCGGAGGAATGCGCGCTGCGGGAAGTCCGGGAGGAGACGGGCCTGGAGATGACCCGGTATACCTACCGGGGAATCGTCACCTTTGTGTCCGACCGGTGGCCCACGGAATATATGCACCTGTTCCACAGCACCGGCTTCCGCGGGACCGTGGGGGAATGCGACGAGGGCGACCTGGAGTGGATTGCCAAGGAAAAGCTGATGTCCCTGCAGCTTTGGGAGGGGGATCGGATTTTCCTGCGCCTGCTGGACTCCGACGTTCCCTTTTTCTCCCTGAAGCTGCAGTATGAGGGCGACACGCTGGTTCGGGCGGCGCTCAACGGCCGGCGCATCCGCTGAAATAAACGGGCATGCCCGCAAAACCGGCAGAAGCGCCCCGCCGATCCGGCGGGGCGCTTTTTGCGGCTGTGCAGCCGGGGAGGCGTTTGGCGGATTACGCCCGCTTCAATTCCCGGAGCTGTTCTCCGTGCAGCCGGGACACTGCCTCCAGGGTGGATACCCGTTCCTCCAGCGCCTCCTGGGCCTCGCGGGGCGTCAGGCGTTCGAGAATCAGCTGGTGGCCCTCAAACAGCAGGTTGATATCGCGCCGGATTTCCGTCTCCAGAACCACGTTGGCCTTGCGCGCTTCCTGTTCCACAGCGTCCAGCCGTTCTTCGACGCTGTCCAGCCGCTTTTCAACGCCGTCCAGCCGCTTTTCGACGCCGTCCAGCCGCTCATCGACGCCGTCCAGCCGTTTGTCGACGCTGTCCAGCCGTTTGCCGATGCCGTCCAGCCGTTTGTCGATGCCGTCCAGCCGTTCGTCGACGCCGTCGAATCTGGCGGACATGGTCTGCAGCGTTTCCTGAATGGGCGCAAGCAGCTTTGCCATCGTTTCCAGCATTGCCTGATCGGTCATGTCGTTCTCTCTCCAATCACCAACCGGTATTCATGTACGGCTGCAGGATTCCTGCGGCCATAAATTCTTATTTTCTATTCTACATCCTGCAGAGGATATTTGCAATGACAAAGTGATCGGATTGAGACGTTCAAAATACACCGCAGCCAATTTTTTGATCGATAGATGCTGTGGCATAACGGGCAGCGCGAGTGGCTTATGGGTCAGTTCAACTGTGTGGGGAGAAACATTACACGGCATGGAAACGTATATTCTGCCATGCATTGCCTGATATAGGATGCTATCATGATTGGAAGCAGACGCTGCAATCGTCAAAGCAGATCAGAAGATGGGTGGGAAGATGGCGATTGGCTATGATGCAATTGGGCTGCGCATCAAATTTGCACGCATTCGGGCGAGGATGGCGCAGGAAAAACTGGCGGAGCGGGCAGGATGGTCATTGGCACATGTCAGCAATATTGAAGCGGGCAATACGAAGCTGAGCCTTCCAACGATTGCCTGCATCGCAAACGCCCTCTCCGCATCTGCGGACACCCTGCTGTGCGGCGGCGTGGCCTGCCCCAATCATGTCCGTAATTGGGAGGCTCGGGAAATCCGGCGGGATTGTTCACACGCCGAAATCCGGATTTTGGCGGATGTTCTGAAGTACACCAGGGAGGCCCTTCGGAAAGGGTACGCAGCAGCAGGGGGATGGAAACTGCACGGCGGACCGGAACGACGGAGGGATATGATGGGAGAATGCCGTAATCAGGAGTTGATTCTGTTTTCAGAATTTTCGGAGAAGCCTCCGCCGGACAAGACGCTGGCGGAGCTGTTCGCGGATCCCCGGTTTCCCAACGGCCCCCTTTGCGACGCGCTTCGGGCTGGAGGGTCTGAATCAGGAACAGAGTGCGGCGCGCCTGCAGGCCTCGGCCGGGCGGGTGAGAGATTCCCCCTGATGACGAACGGCCTGGAGAGCCCGGTTGTTCAGGCCGGGTTATGACGGTTTGGGAGGGAATTTAGACTATTACAATGTGTAATAGTATCATGAACAAACAAAATACAGGTCATAAAATTGTGCAATATAGCAAAAAAGACGGAAAACAATTGTGAATTCATATTCATAATTTCTGTTGACAGAGATCGCAAAAAAGCATATGATTAGCACAACAAATCGCCGCGGAAAGTTTGGGTTTCAGCGGCAGACGGGCGGAAAGGAGCGATCTGTATGTGGTTCAGGCAAAGCGCTGCACGGAATGGGCATACAGGGGCTGCCGCCGGCACGTCTGCGGCGGCTGCATCTGCGCGCGCTTCTTTTGCCGCGACTGCCCGAATTATGAAGGACGCTGCCGTCTGTGCAGTGTCCTTTTTTGTATGCCTGCTGCTTCCGGCCTGCGTAATGGGGCTGGAAGAGGCCGTTATTTCCATTCTGGCTGCGGCGGTTCTGGTACTGCTGCTGGCTGTAGCGGGCATGCAGCGGAATTTCCCCCGGCAGGCGCGCCGCGCTCTCTGATTTCGGTCAGTCAGCCGGCCCCGTCCGCTGGACGGGGCCGGCTTTTCTTATAAGATACTGACATCCGACATTCGTCAATTTTTTGAAAAGGAGACCTTGAATATGAAAAAAGTGCTTTGCCTCATGCTCGCATGCCTGATGCTGCTCAGCTGCCTCACGGCCTGCGGCGAAAAGACCACCACCGAACCGGACAATACGGATCCCGGCGCGGGCCAGGATGCGGCCGGCGGCGAAACCGGCGGCGGGGACGCCGCGGCGGACGGGACGGCCTTCCTGCTGGGCGGGACCGGCCCGCTGACCGGCGGCGCCGCCATCTACGGAACCGCAGCCAAGCAGGGCGCCGAGATCGCCGTGGAGGAGATCAACGCCATGGGCGGCATTCAGTTCACGCTGAAGTATGAAGATGACCAGCATGACCCGGAAAAGGCCGTCAACGCCTATAACGCGCTGAAGGACTGGGGGATGCAGCTCTCCCTGGGCTCCGTCACCTCCAAGCCCTGCGAGGCCACCTCGGCCAAGAATTTCGCCGACCGTATCTTTGCCCTGACGCCTTCTGCGTCCTCCACCGCCGTGGTTGAGGGGAAGGACAACGTGTTCCAGATGTGCTTCATGGATCCCAACCAGGGTTCCGCCTCCGCCGAGTACATCTCCGAGCAGGGCCTGGGCACCAAAATCGCTATCATTTACAAAAACGACGACGTCTATTCCATGGGGATCTACGAGACCTTCAAGGAGAAGGCCGCGGAGCTGGGCCTGGAGATTGTTTCGGAGACCACCTTCGCCGACGGCGCGGACACCGATTTCTCCGTGCAGCTGACCGACGCCAAGAAAAACGGCGCGGATCTCCTGTTCCTGCCCATGTATTACACGCCCGCTTCCCTGATCCTGGCCCAGGCCAAGACCATGGACTACAAGCCCGCGTTTTTTGGCGTGGACGGCATGGACGGCATCCTGACCATGGACGGCTTCGACACCTCCCTGGCGGAGGGCGTGATGCTGCTGACGCCCTTCAACGCCGACGCGACAGACGAGAAAACGGTCAGCTTTGTGACCAAGTATCAGGAGAAGTACGGCGAAATCCCCAACCAGTTTGCGGCGGACGCCTATGACTGTGTCTATGCCTACAAGCAGGCGCTGGAAGCGGCCGGCGCGACGCCGGACATGACCGCTTCGGAACTGTGCGACCTGATGATAGAGCAGTTTACCGCCATGACTTTCGACGGCCTGACCGGCGAAGGCATGACCTGGGACGAGACCGGTGCGGTTTCCAAGAGCCCCAAGGGCATGGTGATTGAAAACGGCGCTTACGTCGGCATGTAAGTGCGGGACGGCGCCCCCGATTCTGCGGCGGCACACGGCTGGAGAGCGTTTTGCGCTCTCCGGCCGGCGTGTCCCGGCGGCCATTGAGCGGAGGGGTTCAGACTGCCCGGATCCGCTGAAACCATCCGCTCAGCGGCGGCCAAGGCCGGCTGCAGCCGGAAAAGAACATGGAGAATGAGGTGTTGGAATGGAATTCCTTTCGTACCTGATCAACGGCATCAGCCTGGGCAGCATCTATGCGATCATTGCCCTGGGCTATACCATGGTGTATGGAATCGCCAAAATGCTGAACTTTGCCCACGGCGACGTGATCATGGTGGGCGCTTACGTCTGCTTCTTTGCGGTTTCCCGCTTTGCGCTGCCTCCGGTGGCGGGGGTGCTGCTGGCCATGCTGCTCTGCACGGTGCTGGGCGTTGTGATCGAGCGCCTGGCCTATAAGCCTCTGCGGCAGGCTCCGTCCCTGGCGGTGCTGATCACGGCCATCGGCATGAGCTATTTCCTCCAGAATATGGCGCAGCTGCTCTGGAGCTCCAACCCCAAGGTATTCCCCGCGATCGGGGGCGGAAAGACCTTCCCGCTGTTCGGCGGCCAGATGAACCTGAGCCTGGTCACCGTGATCACCGTGGGGGCGTGCCTGGTGATTATGCTGATCCTGACCTGGTTTACCGGCCGCACCAAGATGGGCAAGGCCATGCGGGCCTGCTCGGAGGACAAGGGTGCGGCGCAGCTGATGGGCATCAATGTGAACCTGACGATTTCCGTGACCTTTGCCATCGGTTCCGCACTGGCGGCTGTCGCGGGGGTGCTGCTGTGTTCGGCCTATCCGACGCTGGTGCCGACCACCGGGTCCATGCCGGGCATCAAGGCGTTCACCGCGGCGGTGTTCGGCGGAATCGGCTCGATCCCGGGCGCGCTGCTGGGCGGCCTGCTGCTGGGCGTGATTGAGATTTTTGCCGGCGCGTATATCTCCACGCAGCTGTCCAATGCGATCGTGTTTGCCGTGCTGATTATTGTGCTGCTGGTCAAGCCCGCCGGGCTGCTGGGCAGGCAGGTCCGTGAGAAAGTGTGAGGTGGCAGGGATGAGACAGAACAGAAGACTTTCCAAGACCGCCCGCAGCAATCTCTTTACATACGGACTGGTCATTGCAGCGTTTGCGGTGCTGCAGATCCTGAGCGCCGGCGGCGGGATCAGTTCCTCGCTGCAGGGCATGCTGGTGCCCATCTGCGCCTATGTGGTCATGGCGATCTCCCTGAACCTGACCGTCGGGATCCTGGGGGAGCTGAGCCTGGGGCATGCCGGCTTTATGAGCGTCGGCGCGTTTGCCGGCGTAGTGGCCGCCATCAGCCTGGAAAGCGCCGTCCCGCTGGCGCCGCTGCGCCTGGCGGCGGCCATGGTCATCGGGGCCGTCTGCGCGGGGCTGGCCGGCGTGGTGATCGGCGTGCCGGTGCTGCGGCTGAAGGGCGACTATCTGGCCATTGTGACGCTGGCCTTTGGGGAGATTATCAAGAGCATTATCAATAACCTCTATGTGGGATTGGACAGCAGCGGCCTGCATGCCTCCATGCTGACCAGCGCCGATGCGCTGGGCCTGGAAGAGGGCGGGCGCGTCATCATCAACGGGCCCATGGGGATTTCCTCCATTCCGGAGCTTTCCAGCTTTACCGCGGGGTTTATCCTAGTGCTGGTGACGCTGTTTGTCGTGCTGAACCTGATCCACAGCCGTTCCGGCCGGGCGATCATGGCGCTGCGGGACAACCGGATTGCCGCGGAGTCGGTGGGCATTCCTGTGACCAAATACAAGCTGATGGCGTTTGTGACGTCCGCGGCCCTGGCCGGTGCGGCCGGCACGCTGTTTGCCATGAATTACACCACCATTGTGGCCAACAAATTCGACTTCAACACCTCGATCCTGATCCTGGTTTTTGTGGTGCTGGGCGGCCTGGGCAATATGTGGGGCTCCATCATCGCGGCGGCCGCGCTGACGATCCTGCCGGAAGCGCTGCGGCAGTTTGCGGATTTCCGGATGCTGGTCTATGCCATTGTGCTGATCCTGGTGATGCTGGCCACCAATAATGCCGCGATCCGCACATTCTTCGGAAAGCTGAAAACGGCGTTCCGCAAACAGCCGGAAAAGGAGGGCAAACAATGAGCAAGCTGGTGACGGTCCAGCGCCAGGCGCTGATCCCCGAGCGCGACGCGGACAAATCCCCGATCCTCGCGTGCATCGGCGTGGGCACCGACTTCGGGGGCCTGCCGGCGGTGGACGACTTCAATCTGACCATCGGCCGGACGGAGATCGCCGGCCTGATCGGCCCGAACGGCGCGGGAAAAACCACCATATTCAACCTGCTGACCAAGGTGTATCAGCCGACCCGCGGCACAGTCCTGCTCAACGGCATCGATACCCACGGGATGAACACCGTGCAGGTCAACCAGGCGGGCATCGCGCGGACGTTCCAGAATATCCGCCTGTTTTCCTCCCTGTCGGTGGAGGACAATGTGAAGATCGGCCTGCACAATCAGGTCCCCTATTCCATGTGGAGCGGGATTTTCCGCCTGCCCAAGTACTGGCGGCAGGAACGGATGGCGCATGAAAAGGCCATGGAACTGCTTTCGATCTTCGATATGCAGGACATGGCCGGCTACCGGGCCGGGTCGCTGCCCTACGGCGCGCAGCGCCGCCTGGAAATTGTCCGTGCGCTGGCGACCAATCCGGGCATCCTGCTTCTGGATGAGCCGGCCGCCGGCATGAACCCGTCGGAGACGGCGGAGCTGATGGACAACATCCGTAAAATCCGCGATATGTTCCATATTGCGATTATGCTGATCGAACACGATATGAGCCTCGTGATGGGAATCTGCGAGGGGATCTGCGTCCTGAATTACGGCAAGGTGATCGCCAAGGGGACGCCGGCCGAGATCCAGTCCAATCCGACGGTGATCGAGGCATATCTGGGCAAGAGAAAGGAGGCGTGAGCATGGAATTGCTGAAGGTTGACGGGATCAATGTGTATTATGGCAGCATCCATGCCATCAAGGACGTCTCCTTCCAGGTCAACGAGGGAGAGATTGTAACGCTGATCGGCGCCAACGGCGCAGGGAAGTCCACCGTGCTCAATACCATTTCCGGGCTCCTGCGCAGCAAAACCGGGTCGATTGCGTTTCTGGGGCAGCCTATTGACCGGGTGCCGGCGCACAAGATTGTGGGAATGGGTTTGGCCCAGTGCCCGGAGGGGCGCCGGATGTTCCTGCAGATGACGGTGCAGGAGAATCTGGAGATGGGGGCCTACACACAGCCCGGCTCCACGATCCCCGGCGGAATCGAGTCGGTCTACGAAAAATTCCCGCGCCTGAAAGAGCGCCGCAGGCAGGTGGCGGGCACGCTGTCCGGCGGCGAGCAGCAGATGCTGGCCATGGGGCGGGCCATGATGTCCAATCCGAAGCTGGTGATGCTGGACGAACCCTCCATGGGGCTTGCGCCGCTGCTGGTGGAGCAGATTTTTGACATCATCAAGGAGCTGCATGCAGGAGGCACCACCATTCTTCTGGTGGAGCAGAACGCGTCCATGGCGCTGGAAGTGGCGGACCGCGCCTATGTCCTGGAGACCGGCCGGGTGACCATGTCCGGCACCGGGAAAGAGTTGGCGGAGAGCGCTGCGATTAAAGAAGCCTACCTGGGCGGCTGATCCGGCGAGAGAAGAAGCGCGGGAACCGGCATCTGCCGGTTCCCGCGCTGCAGCCTGCCGGAGGAGCCTTTTCGGGCAGGCTGCCGATGGTGGAACGCGCAGGGGGCTTTTTTCTCCGGCGCCCGCCTGCCGCCCCGGCGCAGCATCGCCTGCGGGGCGCTTGACAGCTCTGCTGCTTCCGGTTACAGCGCATCGCGCCGAAAGCGCCGGCGGATCCAGGCCTCGCCCCGGGTGAGGACGGTGCCGGCATCCGGCCCCAGGGCCTGACAGAGCAGGCGATACTCGTCGAAAGCGCCCTGCACATGGGGGACGCGCCAGGCGCCGGCGTCGCTGCCGAGGGCGATACGGGCGCCGAGCCGGCGGGCGGCCGCCACGTTTTGCAGCTGCATTTCCAGAATGCGTTCCACTGCCGCGGGATCATAGCGCCCGCTGCCGCGGAGATTCCCGACGGTGACGAGGGTGGGAACCCATACCGCGTCGGATTCCGCCAGCAGGTGCAGGCATTCCGGATCCTGATAGCTGCCGTGCTCGATGCTGTCCGCCCCGGCGAGGAGCGCCGCGCGGACAGTGTCTGCGCCGTTGGCGTGGACCATCACGGCAAATCCGGCGTCGTGGGCGGCGGAAACCAGGTCCCGGATTTCCGCCGCCTGCAGCGGCTGGCTGGTGATGGCGCCGTACCGGTTGAAATCCATCAGGCCGGAGACCATGAGCTTGACGAAGTCGCCTCCGCCTGCACGGATCTCCGCCAGCAGCGCCCGATATTCGGCCGGCGTTTCGAATCCGCGGCCGATAAAGCCGCCGTACCGGCCGAGCCGGTGGATGGGAAACAGCGGCGTGCGGTAATCAATGCCGTATTCCGGTGCAAGCTCCGCCGCCCGCCGGCAGACGCCAAAAGCGTCCCCGCCGTCGCGCACAAAGGCGACGCCGGCCTCCCGATAACGGGCGAGGACGCTCCGGATCCAGCCGTCGTCCACGGCAGCGCGATGCCGCCCGATGGCGTCCCGATAGTAAATCCCGTCCAGCACCATGTGGACATGGCAGTCTCCCAACATCTGCAGATCCCTCCAGGCAGCGCCGCTGTACGGTTCCGGCGTACAGTCGGCCGCTGATTTTTTTTTGCTCCGCGGACACTATTATAATGCGCACAACGGGAAAGCACAAGCGGCCTGAAAAATTGCGCATTTGACCGAAAATAAAAAGGTATTTGACTTTGCAGGAGGCAATCGGTAGAATAAAAGACAGAATGATCATCGATGAAAGGGGAACACAACATGACAGCATACGCAGCATTGTCTCCCGCCGAGCTGCAGCGGGAGTATGAGATGGTTTCCAAGTCCTTTGAGGAAGTCAAGAAAAAGAATCTGAAGCTGGATATGTCCCGCGGAAAGCCCGGAAAGGCGCAGCTGGATCTGGTCAGCGATATCCTCACGGTCCTCTCCACGCCGGACGATTGCATGGACGGGGGCCTGGATGTCCGGAATTACGGCGAGCTGTCGGGAATCCCCTCCTGCCGCAGGCTGTTTGCCGAGCTCCTGGGCACCAAACCGGAGGAAATTTTTGTGGGCGGCAACGCCAGCCTGAATCTGATGTACGACGTGATTTCCAAAGGCTTCACCCACGGCCTGCTGCACAGCCCGCGCCCCTGGTCCAAGGAGGAAACGGTGAAATTCCTCTGCCCGTCTCCCGGCTATGACCGCCATTTCAAAGTGACGGAATCCTTCGGCATGGAGCTGATCACCATTGCCATGACCGAGACGGGGCCGGATATGGACGCGGTGGAAGAGGCGGTGAAAG
Source organism: Clostridiales bacterium (assembly GCA_019422005.1). GTDB lineage: Bacteria > Bacillota > Clostridia > Oscillospirales > Oscillospiraceae > Avoscillospira_A. The sequence continues at coordinate 5,789 of JAHZEF010000027.1, read as the reverse complement.
ACCCGGCGGTCAAGGGGATCTGGTGCGTGCCCAAGTATTCCAATCCGCAGGGGATCATTTATTCCGATGAGACCATTGCCCGCCTGGCTGCGCTGAAGCCTGCGGCTCCGGACTTCACCATCATGTGGGACAACGCTTACTGCATTCACGAGTTTGACGGTGACTTTGTCCCGTTCCAGGATATTCTGACCCTGTGCCGCGAAGCGGGCAATCCGGACATGGTGTATGAATTTGCATCCACCTCCAAGGTGACGCTGCCCGGCGCGGGCGTGGCGGTGTTTGCCACGTCGGAGGCCAACATGGCCTATATGAAGAAGCTGCTGACCATCGAGGTAATCAGCTACGACAAGGTCAATCAGCTGCGCCATGTCCGCTATCTGAAGGATAAGGCCCACACGCTGGAGCTGATGAAAAAGCATGCGGCAGTCATGAAGCCGAAGTTTGACGCTGTGGCCGACGCGCTGGACCGGGAGATCAAGCCGCTGGGAATCGGCAGCTGGTGCCGGCCCAAAGGCGGTTACTTCATCAGCTACGATGCCATGCCGGGGACGGCCAAACGCGCCCTCGCGCTGTGCAAGGAGGCCGGTGTTGTGATGACCGGCGCCGGCGCCACGTTCCCGTACGGTGTGGATCCGCAGGATTCCAACATCCGCATTGCGCCCAGCCTGCCTCCGGTGTCGGAGCTGGAGGCCGCCATCGAGGTATTCTGCATCTGTGTCCGCATGGCTGCGCTGGAAAAGCTCCTGGGGAAATAAAGGAAGCAGGAAATCCGGGCGAAAGCCCGGATTTCCCTGTTGAGGCGCGCAGCTGCGGAAGACGGCTGGCAGAAGGAGAAGCAGGATGATACGGTATGGCATACTGAGCACTTCCTCCATTGCGCCGCGGTTTCTCGCGGCTCTGCGGGAGGCGAATGCGGGGGAGGCTGCGGCGCTGTCTTCCCGCAGCCTGGAAAAGGCGCGCCGGAAGGCGGCGGAATGGGGGATTCCCAAAGCCTACGGCAGCCATATGGAACTGCTGGAGGATCCGGCGGTGGATACGGTTTACATTTCCACGGTGAATGCGCAGCATTACCCGTGGGCAAAGGCTGCGCTGGAGCACGGCAAGCATGTGGTTTGTGAGAAACCGTGCACCACGTCGGCGGAGCAGACCCGCGCGCTGTTCCGGCTTGCGCGGGAACGCGGACGGTTCCTGATGGAGGCGGAAAAGATGCTGTTCCTGCCGGCCGTGCGGGAGGTGCGGGAAAGGATTGCCCGCGGGGATCTGGGCCGCATCCGCATGGCGGAATTCCGGCATTCCTTTCCCGCCGCCTACAACGGGTGGATGTATGAGGAATCCGCCGGGGGCGGCCCGCTGCTTTCCAGTGCGATTTATGTGATGGAGCTGCTGATTTGGCTGTTTGGGCCGGTCCGGTCCTGTGGCGGCGTCCGTACCGCCATGGGGAACGGCGTCGAGGGGCAATACATTTTGAGCGGCGAGATGGAAAACGGCGTGCTGTTTACCGCCCAGAACAGTACGCTGGCGCCGCTGCAGAACGGCGCGCGGATCTACGGGGAGCAGGGCTGGGCGGAGCTTCCGGACTATTGGAAGGCGCGCCGGGCAGTGTTCTGCCGGGATGGCGCGGCGCCGGAAGCGGTGGAATTTCCCTGCGAGCATGAGCTGATCTACGAGGTGCAGCACATTCAGGACTGCCGTTCCCGCGGGCTGCTGACCAGCCCGGTGGTAACGGAGGAACTGTCGGTTTCTGCAATCGAGGTGCTGGAGACGGTCAAGGCCCGGTGGAAGGCGGAGGCCTGAACCGGCGCGGCGGAAACAGGGACACAAACAGCGGCGGCGCGTTGTTGTACGCGCCGCCGCTGCTTTCCAGCCGGGCCTTATTCCTCAGAGAACTGATCCTTGCCCACACCGCACAGGGGGCATTCAAAATCTTCAGGAAGATCTTCCCAGCGGGTACCTGCGGCGATGCCGTTGTCGGGATCGCCCAGGGCCTCATCGTAAACGTAACCGCAGACATCGCAAACATACTTTTTCATCGTAATGACCTCCAGTGTTATTTGAAAATAAGCTATTTCAACGGCTCAAAATCCACCGCTCCGTGCTTGCACAGGGGGCAGACAAAGTCGGCAGGAAGAACCTCGCCTTCGTAAACATAGCCGCAGATCTTGCAGACCCAGCCCTTCTTTTCCGGGTCGGCCGGCTGGGGCTTGGGCTTGGTGTTGGCAAAATAGTAGGCATAGGTGATGGGCGGCTGGTTATTCAGCACCCGGGCCTCGGTGACGTCGGCGACAAACAGCGTATGGGTGCCGTAATCATAGGAAGCAATGATTTTGCAGGAAAAATAGGCGTCCGCAAATCTGGTGAGACGCATAAGGCCGTTTTCACAGCGCTCGGCGTACTCAAACCCGGCAAATTTGTCGGTATCCCGGCCGGTGCAGAAGCCAAACTGCTGGAAAATCTTAAACGGGGCGTCTTCACTGAGGACAGATACATTGAACTTTCCGGTTTTCAGCAGCGTTTCATGGGAGTAATTCTGCTTGTTGACGGCAATGGTCAGCCGCTTGGGGGTATCGGTCAGCTGCGTGACCGTGTTGATGATGCAGCCGTTGTCCTTCTGCCCGTCGTTGGTGCTCAGAACAAACAGGCCGTAGCTGAGCTTGAAGAACGCATTGCCTTCAATTTTCTGGCTGTGGTCAATGGCCGGCTCCGCCTGCGGCATGGTTTCGACAATGGCGTCGGCCAGTGCCTTCAGCTGCTCCAGCTGGCTGTCCTTTACCGAGGAGAGGATGTCCACACCGTACTCCAGCACATTCATATTCTTCATGGATTCCAGATGCTGCCGCATCAGGCCGCCGGAGGTGGGGGCCCAGCTGCCGTTTTGAATGATGCCCACGGTGCGGTTCTGCAGATTGTGCGCTTTCAGGTCGGCCAGGACGGTTTCCATATTGCAGAAGATGCCGGCATTGTAGGTGGTGGAGGCAAAAACCAGGTGGCTGCAGCGGAACGCTTCGGCAACGATGACCGAGGGGTGGGTGGCGGAGACGTCATACATGGCCACGTTGCGCACTCCGCGGTCGGCCAGCTCGGAGGCAAGGATTCCGGCGGCGTTTTCCGTATTGCCGTAGACGGAAGCATAGGCGATCATCACCGCTGTCTCTTCCGGCTGATAGCGGCTCCAATGCTGATACTTGTCGATAAACCAGCCGATGTTCCTGCGCCAGACAGGCCCGTGCAGCGGGCAGATCATTTCGATTTCAATGGTGGAGGCTTTCTTCAGAAGCGCCTGCACCTGCGTGCCGTATTTGCCGACAATGTTTGTAAAATAGCGGCGGGCATCCGGAAGCCATTCGGTTTCGAAGTTGACCTCGTCGGCGAAAATATTGCCGTTCAGCGCCCCAAAGGTGCCGAAGGCGTCGGCGGAGAACAGTGTCTTGGAGGTGACGTCATAAGTGACCATGGCTTCCGGCCAGTGTACCATGGGCGCCATGACAAAGGTAAAGGTGTGCCGGCCGGTGGAGAGCGTGTCGAACTCCTTGACCACCATGGCGCGGGAATCGATGTCAAACTCAAAGAAATTGCGGATCATGGGAATGGTCTTGGCGTTCCCGATGATTTTGACCTCCGGGTGGCGCAGCACCAGCTCCTGCATGGTGGCGCAGTGATCCGGCTCCATATGGTTTACAACGAGATAGTCCAGCGGACGGCCGTCCAGAACATGCTCCAGATTCTCAAAAAACAGGCCGCTGACAGAACGGTCCACGGTATCCAGCAGAATCGTTTTCTCATCCAGCACCACATAGGCGTTGTAGGACACGCCGCGGGGGATGGGAAATACGTTTTCAAACAGTGCCAGACGGCGGTCGCTGCCGCCGACCCAGTACAGATCGTCCTGAAGCTTTTTCACACAGTGCATGGGAATTTTGACCTCCTTTACTTTCTTTGATAATAACATTTATTATCAAAATTGTCTGTTGCTTTTCCAACAAGCAGGAAAATTTTTCTGGCGGGTGAAGGCAGGGAACCGATTATAAAAGCGTAAACTCATTTTTGTGGTAGGACAGCAGGCCTTCGTCCCGCAGTTTGCCCAATTCAGTCGACATGGCGCTGCGGTCCACGGAGAGGTAGTCGGCCAGCTCCTGCCGGTCAAAGGGGATGGAGAAGGTGCCGCTCCCCTGCCGACGGCTCTCGTCCGACAGATAGGCCAGAGCTTTCTCCCGGGTGGTGGGCAGGGTGAGGTAGCCCAGCTTCCGGTTGAGGGCAAGGTTTTTCCGGGCCAGCACCAGCTCAAGCCGCTCCCCCAGCTGGGGGACGTCCTCCCGCATGCGCCGGACGGAAAAAAACAGTACCTGGCTGGATTCCCTCGCTTCCACGGTTACCTGCAAAGGCTCGCCCAGCAGGGCATATACCTCGGCAAACAGATCCCCCGCTCTCAGCTGGGAAAGGATGGCCCGGTCCCCCCACAAGTCGTCCCGGACCACGTGAAGGGTGCCGGACAGCACCACTCCCAACTCTCCGGGAACCTCCCCCGCACGGAGGACCACCTCCCCCCGGTCCGCCCGGCGGGTGCGGGCGTGGAGCCGGCGGAGCAAGCCGGGAAGTTCATCCAGGTCCAGCCCCCGAAATAAGGGACATTGGATTAAATTGGCGGCATCCAGGTCCATAGCGTCCTCCTTTCGTTGGAAAAACAACAGACTTTTTTCTCTCATTATCCTATCATATGTCCGTAAAGTCAAGAAAAACCGGGGATTGCCCCGGCATAACCGGAAGGAGACGATGAAACCATGATCCGCAAGATCATTCAAATTGATGAGGACAGATGCAACGGCTGCGGCGCCTGCGCCAGTGCCTGCCACGAAGGAGCCATCGCCATGGTGGACGGCAAGGCCCGGCTCATCCGGGACGACTACTGCGACGGGCTGGGGGACTGCCTCCCCGCCTGCCCGGTGGATGCCATCCATTTTGTAGAGCGGGAGGCGGCGGCCTATGACGAGGCTGCGGTAAAAGCCCACCTGGCTCGCCGCGGGCAGGAAAAGCCCCTGGCCTGCGGCTGTCCCGGCACCCACAGCCGCACCCTAGACCGGACGGACTGCCGCCCTGAGAGAGCGGAGGGCCAGGCCGCCATTCTCTCCCAGCTGCGCCAGTGGCCGGTACAGATCAAGCTGGCGCCGGTGAACGCCCCCTATTTTGACGGGGCAGACCTGCTGATCGCCGCCACCTGCTCCGCCTTCGCCTATGGGGATTTTCACCGGGACTTTATCCGGGGACGGATCACTCTGGTGGGCTGTCCAAAGCTGGACGGAGTGGATTACGCCGAGAAGTTGGCTGAAATCATTCGGAATAACGATGTCAAGAGCGTCACCGTAGCCCGCATGGAGGTACCCTGCTGCGGCGGGCTGGAGCTGATGGTGAAAAACGCCCTCCAGTCAGCCGGCAAGTGGATTCCCTGGCAAGTGGTGACCATCTCCTGCGCAGGAGAGAAGCTGTCATAAGAAAAAGGCGCGCCTAGGGCGCGCCTTTTTGATTGGCCGGACGGAAAACAAGAAGGGCCTCCCTATGGGAAGGCCCTTCAAAGGGAACTCAGTCCGTAACAATATTCAGCTCGTCGCCTTGGGCGGACAGGTTGACCATAGTGATGGGGTCGGCGTACCGCTCGATGAGCTTGGCGGCAATGGGATCCTCCAGGTCCTTCTGGATCTGGCGGCGCAGGTTCCGGGCGCCGTAGGCGGCGGAGTAGGACTTGCGCACCAAATAGTCCAGCACCGACTCATCGTAGTGGAAGGTGATGTTCTTGTCCC
>JAHZEF010000026.1:12224-21276 GCA_019422005.1 Clostridiales bacterium | reverse complement strand
GCACAAACAAGGAGTCTACATAAATTGTCAAAGCGTTCCACCCCCGCATTCACCACGGACAAAGTATACCGTTCCGCCGCAAAAAAACAGGTCGCAATTCCCAGAGGAATTGCGGCCTGTCTCTCGCCGGAATATTTCATTTTTATCATGCATTGCCGGTTTCCTGCCGCGGAAGGCACGGAACCGTCAGATTTTTTGGTCGGTTTCCCGCACAACTTCCCGTATGTTTTTTTCCGCTCTGCTTCGCGGCAGCAGGACCTCATGGCCGCAGCCGAGGCAGCGCAGCCGGAAATCCATGCCGGTCCGCAGAACCAGCCACCGCTTTCCGCCGCAGGGATGCGGCTTTTTCATCACCAAAACGTCACCGAGACGCACATCCATGGCAAAGCCCCTTTCTGGTATTGGGTCTCCCATTCCCGGATACACTAACAGTACGCGCCTGCGCCGCAGGCGCTTCAGGCAAACCGGGAGGGAATTAATATGAATCTTGTACTGTCCGCCGCCTTTCCATCTCCCCGCGGCGCCGGCCGCGCTCTGGAACAGCTCCGCACTTTGGGAATCCCATGCCGCCAGCAGCTGGGCCGGCGCGTGGCGCACCGGCCGCTCCCCTGCCCTTCCGCCCCGCACCGCAGCCGGGTTTCCGTGCGCCCGGCGCCGGCCGCACCGCATCCGGCCGCTGTGATCAACCTGGTCATCTGCGCAGGCGGGGCCGGGCGGATCCGCAAAATTCTCCGCGCTTTCGGAGGGCGTGAAATTTCTCCCTGCCAGGCCCATCATCCGCCCGGCCGCATACTATGATAATAAAACCAAAGGGGGAGTTTTATGAACACATACCTTCCGGAAGGAATGCAGATACATACCGGCCGCCATCCCAAAACGCCGGATGATCTTCGCCGCGCCATGCAGTCAGGCGAAATCATTACCGCCACCGCCCTGCTGTGCGACGAGGCGCACAATCTGCATGTCTCCGTTGCCGGCGTTTCCGGCGTCATCCCGCGCGCCGAGGCCGCCCTGGGCGTCGCGCAGGGAACGGTCCGCGATATCGCAATCCTGTCCCGGGTCGGGAAGCCCGTCTGCTGCAAGGTTCAGGCCTTCGAGGCAGACGGCACTGTCCGCCTTTCCCGGGTGGCCGCCCAGCAGGAGGCGCTGCATTTCATGACCGCCTCGCTGCGTCCCGGCGATATTATTCCGGCGGTCGTCACCAGCCTGACGAACTTCGGCGCGTTTTGCGACGTCGGCTGCGGCGTCATTGCGCTGCTGGGCATTGAAAACATCTCTGTCTCCAGGATCTCCCATGCCCGCGACCGTTTTCGGGAAGGCCAGCAGATTTACGCCGTTGTGCAGCGCATCGATCCGGACACAGGGCGCATCAGCCTGACCCACAAGGAGCTGCTCGGCACCTGGGAAGAAAACGCCGCCTGCTTCCAGGCCGGACAGACGGTAACCGGGACAGTCCGCAGCGTAAAGGATTACGGCGTTTTCATCGAACTGGCGCCCAACCTTTCCGGGCTGGCGGAGCCGGATCCCGCGCTGCAGCCCGGCGACACGGTTTCCGTCTATCTCAAATCCATCCTGCCGGACAAAATGAAAATCAAGCTGTCGGTCATCGAGGTTCTGGACGCCGCCGTCCTGCCGCGCCCGCCGCTCCGCTATACCCGCACCGACGGCCATCTCGACTATTGGCAATACAGCCCCAATGCCGCGAAGCTGTATACCGTGTTTGAATCGTAGCCCCGGATAAGAACCGCACAGGCCGGACGCAGCCCTACGGCGTCCCCCGCTTGACCTCGTCCCAATACCGCCTGGCCGCCTGTTCCGTCTTGTTGGGCCCGTAGACATAGTACTGGACGCCCTGCAGTTCGTCCGGCAGATACTGCTGCCGGACATAGTGGTTGGGGTACAGGTGCGCGTACTGATACGTCAGCCCCCGCCCCATCTTTGCAGCGCCGCCGTAATGCGCATCCTTCAAATGCGCCGGGATGTCGCCGGATTTTCCCTGTTTCAGATCCGCCATGGCCGCCTCAATGGCGCTGACGGCAGAATTGGACTTCGGGCACGTGGCCAGAAAAATCACCGCCTCCGCCAGCGGAATCTGCGCTTCCGGCAGGCCCAGCTGAAATGCAGCGTCCACGCAGGCCTTGACAATGGCAATCGCCTGCGGATACGCCAGCCCGATGTCCTCGCTGGCGGTCACCAGCATCCGCCGGCAGGGCGAGGCCAGATCCCCCCCTTCCAGCAGCCGCGCCAGATAGTGCACCGCCGCATCCGGGTCTGAACCGCGGATCGACTTCTGAAATGCCGACAGCAGGTCATAATGGCTGTCGCCGTCCCGGTCGTACCGCATGGCCGACTTCTGCGTGATCGCCCTGGCGTCCTCCAACGTTATGGCAAGGCGCCCGTTCTCTCCCTGTCCGGCCGCAAACAGCAGCTCCATCGCATTCATCGCCTTGCGGAGGTCGCCGCCGCAGGAGGCAGCCACATGTTCCAGCGCACCGGGTTCGGCGTCGCAGGCCACGTTGTTCTTCTTCTCCAGATATGCCTTCGCCCGCAGCACCGCCCGCAGGGCCGCCTCCGGAGAGATGGGCCTGAACTCAAATACGGTGGAACGGCTGAGTATCGCATTGTAGATATAAAAGTACGGATTCTCCGTGGTGGAGGCAATCAGCGTGATATTGCCGTTTTCGATATGCTCCAGCAGGGACTGCTGCTGCTTTTTATTGAAATACTGGATCTCATCCAGATACAGCAGGATTCCATCGGGCGCCATCATGGTGCCCAGCTGCGCCACGAGATCCCGGATATCCTGGGATGACGCCGTGGTGGCGTTGAGCCTGCACAGTTTTCTGTGAGTCCGTTTGGCAATCAGGTTGGCCACCGTGGTCTTTCCGACGCCGGAGGGGCCGTAAAAAATCAGGTTGGGGATCTGCCCGGATTCAATAATGCGGCGAAGCATGGCGCCCTCGCCCAGAATGTGCTCCTGGCCGCACACATCCTCCAGCACCTGAGGCCGGAGTTCATCGGCCAGCGGTCTATACATATGCGCCGCCTCCTTCGATATTCCGCATCCGCCGGGACGCGCAGACGCAAGCGCCCCGGCAGGCACTATTATAGTCCCGGAATCTGCAAAACACAACGCCTTTTTCCTCTTTCCTCCCGCCGCAACTTGTGTTATAGTGTAAGAAACTTGTCGAATCAGGCTGGAGGCACAGTTATGGATAGGAAAGAACGCGTAGCCCATATCATCGCCGCGCTGAAGGAAGCTTACCCGGACGCCGTCTGCGCGCTGGAATATGAGAAAGATTATGAACTGATGATCTCGGTTCGGCTGTCGGCCCAATGTACCGACGCCCGGGTCAATCTGGTCACGCCGGCGCTGTTTGAGCGGTACCCCACGCTGGAATCCTTTGCGCAGGCAGACGTTTTGGAAGTGGAGGAGTACGTGCGCACCTGCGGCTTCTACCACCACAAGGCGCGGGACATCGTATTGGCCTGCCAGATGCTGCTGTCAGAGTACGGCGGCCGGGTGCCGGACAATATGGACGATCTTCTGAAGCTGCCGGGGGTCGGCCGCAAGACCGCCAATCTGCTGCTGGGCGACATCTATCACAAGCCCGCCGTCGTCTGCGATACCCACTGTATCCGCATCACCAACAAGCTGGGGCTGGCCGTCGGCAAAGACCCGGCCAAGGTGGAGCAGCAGCTTTGGAAGGTGCTGCCGCCGGAGGAATCCTCCGATTTCTGCCACCGTCTTGTGCTCCACGGCCGCGCCGTCTGTACAGCCCGCGCGCCGCGCTGCGGGCAGTGCACCCTGGCGCCATACTGCAAATCCTTCACAGGCTGACCGCCGGAAAACAGCGGATGGAACCTCCCGTTCAGGCAGGTTCCATCCGCTGCCGGCGTTCCGGCCCGGCCGGCGCGCCCTGTCCATGCGCAGGCACCGCGCACTATCCGTGCACCTTGCAGCTGATCTCCTGAACCGTCAGCTTGAGAATCGCAACACTGTCTGCAGCGCCCGCAGGGAACTCCCAGCCGCTCCGGCCGGTACACTGCGCCATAACCGCCTCCAGCGCGCGCAGTTTTTCCGCAGGTTCCTGCACCAGGCTGATCCTGCCGGTCCCAATGACGCTCTGAAACCGGAAGGAGTATCCGCACGGCGCATCGGCCGTATTCAGGCCGTGCCCCGTATCCAGTTCAAATCCGGCGGTGCCGTTCCTTTGCGCCAGTTCCAGTTTCCGCCCTTCCCGCGCGCTGTGAAAGTAAAAAATACGCCTGCCGCCTTCCCGGACGAAGCCGAAGTTCATGGGAACAATATAACAGCTTCCGCCGTCGGCAAAGCCCAGGCGGCAGCAGTCGCAGGCGCGGATCACAGCGTCAATCTGCGCCGCGTCGGTGATTTCCCGATCATGTCTCCGCATATCTGTCCTCCCTCGCCATTTTAACGTACGAGTCCTCCCGGTGCGCATGGGCTCCCTGCCCCGGCGGGGTATGCGGGAGCTGCGGCTTCGCGCCTCATGCAAATACCGTCTGTACCAGGAGCATGTATACCGCCGTCCCTCCGCCGATGCTGAGAAGGACGTTGCGCTTCCAAAGGTGCAGCCCCGTCACAACCGCCAGCGCAGCGGCTTCCGGAATGCCGTGCGGCGCGGCGGTCAGGCTCACATTCCGGAGGCAATAGGCCACCAGCAGCCCCATCATGGCCGGCGGCAGGACTCTGCCCAGGTATGTGATGAATTTCGGCGGTTCCCTGTTTTCCGGAAACAGCACAAACGGAAGCCAGCGCGTCAGCTGGGTCCCGGCGGCCACAGCCAGAATCATAATGACAGTCTGCAGCGGTGTCAGCGGCATAGCTTTTCCCTCCCCAGCGTCAAAAGAATCAAAATGAGCGCCATGGCGGGCAGCACCATGTTGTCCTGCCCAAACAGCCGTCCCACCGTCAGCAGGCTGACCAATGCTGCGCCCAGCCCGATAAAGCCGGAGGCGCGGTTTTCTTTTTTCTGAATCTGCTCAAGAAACAGCACGACAAACAGCGCCGTCAGCACAAAATCCAGGCCGGTGGTATCAAATGTCAGCAGATTGCCCACGATGCCCCCCAGGAACGTTCCGAACACCCAGTATGCGTAGTCCAGCAGGGACACCCAGAAATAAAACGGCTTCCGTGCCATCCCCTCCGGCGGCTCCAGGCTGCAGACGATGGAAAAGGTCTCGTCGCACAGCGTATAGATGAGGAATGCCCGCAGTTTCCCCATGCCTTTATACTTCCCCAGCATGGACAGGCCATAAAACAAATGCCTTGCGTTCACCATGACGCTCAGCAGCAGCGCCTGCACCGGGTCGAACGCCGTGGTCATCAGGGTGATTGCCACAAACTGCATGCTGCCGCCGAACGCCACCGCACTCATCAGCACCGACCATCCCACGCCGAACCCTTTGGTCTGCATCAGGATGCCATAGGCCACGCCCAGTGCCAGGAAGCCGGTCAAAACCGGAATGGTATGGGGGAACGCAGCCCGCAGGGCTTTCCCCCACTGTCCGGCCGGGCCCCGCCTTGTACTTGCTTCTTCCATGAATCCGTTCACCTGCCTGTCTAATACTGCTCCCACATGCCGTGCCCGGGGCATACGAATACGCCTTTGGCCCATTTCAGCAGCAGCCTGCGGCAGGCTGTAGCCTCTTTGGAATCCATGTTGACGCTGGTCATCAGATACGGCGCCAGTGCGTTGAAGGTCCTCTGATCCCCGGAAAAGCCCTTGATATTCACCAGATTGTCTCCGGTGAACATCACCCGCTGCCCGGGGTCGAACAGGATCGTCTCGCCGCGCACATGGCCGCCGTTGCCCTCGAAAAGCAGGAAATGCAGGTCTCCGAACGTCAGCTCGCCGATCTGCGACAGGGTTTTGCCGTCCGTCTTGCACCCCATGCTTTTCAGCCCTGCCGGATCCGGCGGCACATAGCCGGAAATCAGCTTGCTGAGCCTGCAGTACGGCGCGTGCAGCGGATTCTGTTCGCGAAAATCGTCCTTTCCTTCATACTCCAGCAGGAAATTCCGCCGGCAGTTCTCACTGACCAGCACCTCGTCAAACAGCGGCAGCAGGCCGGCATGGTCGATATCCGCATGGGTCAGGACGATCCGTTTCTTCCGCTCCCCGAAATCCGGAACCAGGCTCTCCAGAATCGGCCGCATCTCCTCCAGGAAGCACCGGAACCCGCCGTCCACCAGAAGCAGCTCTTCTCCGTCGTCCAGGAGATATGTGTTGCTTCCGCAGGGCGGCTCGATGATATATGCCATCACCCGCTCCGTCAGCCTCCGCTGGCTGATAACCGGTTTGAAATTCCGGCCCTTATGGTCGACGATGAACTTTGCAAACCGCCGGATGTATTCAAACGTTTTAAACGGCGCCTCATCCTTTTCGTCCAGCAGCTGCATGATTTTGTTGGATTCAATGATAAACCGGTTGGTCTGCTTCTGGTTCAGCCCCAGCAGGCCCCGCATTTCATTGGCAAAGCCGATGTAGAACACCGCGCTGTCCAGCACTTTTTCCGTAACGCTGTACTCCAGAATCCTGACGTCGCAGACTGCGGAAATCTCGTCCAAAAGCTGCCTGACGACGGCGGGCCGTTCGATCAACAGCCCCATCTTGAAGGACTGATAGGCCGTCCCGTTCTCCTGGGAGTTCAGATAGGAAATGTTGATGTCATGCCGCCCCAGCATCTCCAGCACCGGCCCGACCGCGCCGGGCACATCCAGCAGCTTCAGCTCAATCAGCCTCACCTGCCTGGCCGGCTCCCGATCCAGCAGATAGCCTCCCTCCCGCAGCCGGTCTGTAATCCGCTGCAGCTGCGTCTGTTCGGCCTCCACATCGAGGAACAGCGTATGCAGATCCACCGCTTTGTTGTAGCTGACCCGCACAATATTTCCGCCTTCGCCGGCAATGATTTTGCTGGCCCGCCAGAATGCGCCGGCCCGATCCGGCATAGTCGTCATATAGGTCTTCCTCACGGCTTCACACCACCTAAATTGAATTCTGGCATATTATACAATAAAACATCCGGATTGTCATTGATTTATTACAAAAAACAAGCCCGTTTTCGCGGCGTGCCGCGGCATCGTTCCAAAATTCTCCATTGTGCCCGCAAAAGTACAGGTTTTCCCTGAAAAAACCGGATAGGGCTTGACTTCCTCCGGCGCAGTAATTAAAATTGGAGTTACGAAAACGCAAAAGATGTATGGAGTCCGGCTGCACATCCCCTGGTCTGCCGGTTCCATGCGAAGCGTTTGCCAATCAGTCTGAAAAGGTGGTGAAGTCAGGTAATCGTCTTGTTCTCCGGCGGTTTCCGGGCCCACACAACGCCCAGGGCCGGTACAAATGCGCAGGGCTCCGCTCTGCCATTCGGATGACCCCTTACCCCGCAAACAATTCATTTTTTGGAGGAATACGCTATGAAAAAGATCGGAATCAGGGTTGGCGGCATGCTGCTTGCGCTGATTATGATTGTGTCCCTTCTTCCCTTTTCCGCATTCGCGGCGGAATTTCAGGACACAGACGGCCATTGGGCGGAGGCGTCCATTGACCGCTGGACCGAACTCGGTCTGATTAACGGCGTCAGCGAAAGCCAGTTCAGCCCGGACGGCAACATGACCCGCGCGCAGGTCGCGCAGATTTTTGCCAATCTTCTGAAGCTGACCGCCAAGGCGGACCTCTCCGCCTATACCGACGTACCGGCCGACGCCTGGTATGCCGATGCGCTGGCCGCCTGCGTGGAGGCGGGAATCCTCAAGGGCGTCGGCGACGGCCTGCTCAATCCCGAGGGAACGCTCACCCGCGAAATGTTCTTCGTGATGTGCGCGCGCGCCCTGTCCATTCCCGAGGAAGCTACGCTCTCCAAGGAATTTGCCGACAGCAGTGCAATCTCCGACTGGGCGAAGGGCAGCATTTACGCGCTGATTAATCACGGCTACATTGCCGGAACCACCTCCGACACCGTCTCGCCGGACGGCCTGATGACCCGCGGCAGCGCCATGGTCCTGATGGACCGGATGATCGCGGCCTATGTTACAGAGAGCGGTACGGTAGCCGTGGAGCAGGACGGCGCCGTGGTTGTTCTGGCGGACAATGTAACGCTGACCGGCAGCGCCGATGTTGTCGTCTCCGTCTACGCCGAGGACGCCAGCGTGTCCCTGAAGGGCTTTAACGGCAATGCGAGAGTCGTTGCGCAGCGGGACGGCGTTACCGTTACCAACGCGCCCGCCGGTACGGTCATTGAAGCTGCCGAAGGCGTCGAGGGCACCAAGGCCAACGGCCAGCAGCTGGCAGCCGACAGCGAGGTCGTGATCTCCGGCGGCACCACTTCCGGCGGCGGCGGTGGCGGCGGCTCCTCTTCCCAGAGCAACGATGCCAGGGATGCGGCAGACGCGGCCTGGGACGACCTGGAGAAAGCGCTGAACGGCATTACCGGCCATGACGGCGCCGTTCTGGTCAAGGCTGAGCACGAGGGTTCCGCCTACTCCCTGACGCTGAATGTGGACGCCATCCAGGCCGGTACCGGAGCCTTTGGCGACGACCTGCTGAACGGGCTGGCCACCAGGATCGGCGAGGCGCTGAACGAGCATTTCGGCGCCTGCACCCTGACTGCCGACGGCCAGGATATCTATGTAAACGGCAAGTTCCAGAACACCGCGCTGAAAAACGCCCTCTTTAACGTTGCCGACGGCTTCTTCGTCACTCTGGCCGGCATGGAGGCCGATGCGGATGGCGTGTATACCTACAAGTCCATTGAGGGCGCGGTCACCGCTTCCAGCGACAACTCCACCTACCAGCTTTCCCTGGATGTGCAGCTCAGGGGCAGCGACGTGGAAAAAGTGCAGGAACTGGCCCGGACGCTGGCCGACCATCTGCAGATGGAAAAGCTGAGCGGCGCCGAAATCACAGAGCGCTACGGGATCGAGGTGTCTGAGAACGAGGCCATTGTCGTGACCGCCGAGATGCCCGACGCGCTGATGCAGAAGGCCGTGGAAATCGCGGAAGACAAGGGGATTTCCGCCGATGACATGCAG
>JAHZEF010000026.1:0-12214 GCA_019422005.1 Clostridiales bacterium | reverse complement strand
AGGCCAGATTCAACACCGTCACCATCGGCGCCTATCTGGACCTCATGAAGGACTTCCAGCTGAGCGATATCCTGGGCAGCCAGGCCGACAGCGTCAATTCCGTACTGTCCACCGTCAACGCCAACGCCAATCTGGTCAACAAGATCCTGAGCAAACTGGACGTCAGCGTAAAGGACATTGCCCTGATCGACGGTGAATTCACCCCGGAGACCGGAGATGACGAGTGGCAGAAGTTTGTAAACGCTGCGGCAGCGATGCTCTCCGAGGAGATTCTGGGCCAGACGCCCGGCGCTTACGCCAGTACCGGTACCTCCGGCGATACGTACTACGCCGTTCCCGTGACCGTGGACATCGACCTGCAGAGCTCCCTGGGCTTCCAGGCCAGCGAGACGGTGGTCGTAGTGCTCCACATTGATTTCTCTGCATACGCGAATTGAACACAGTGAGATCCGGTTGACCCCAATCGGGACGGGGGCGGGCAGCAAAATGCCTGCCCCCTTTTTTAAAGGAAAGGACTCTATGGAACAGTTTTTCTTTCGGGCGGTGCAATCTCTCCCGCTCTGCCTGCTCTGCGGCGCGGCGGCCAGCGCCGCATGGCTCTGGGGATCCCGGCAGCGCCTGCGCCTGTCCGGCCCGGCCTGCCTGCTCCTTGCCGCAGTCCATACGCTGGCCGGCGTCCTCTGCGTCAAACTGTTTGCCGGGCTGGAATCCCTCGGCAATCCCCTGACCAGCGGCAACAGCCTGTTCGGCGCGGTGTTTTTCCTGCCCCTGTTCTATGCCGCCGGTGCCCGCCTGTCCGGCCGGCGCTTCGGGGACGTCTGCGATGTCTTTGCGCCGTGCACCATCTCCACGCTGATTTTTGCACGGCTCAGCTGCATTGGATCCGGCTGCTGTCTCGGCGCGCCCCTCCCCTGGGACGCATCCGGCCGCTGGCCCACGCGGGAGCTGGAAATGCTGTTCCATGGAGTTCTTCTGCTCTGTCTGGCGCGCAGGAACCGCCGCGCTCCGCGTTCCGGAACGGCGTGGCCGGTCTATATGATCGCTTACGGGGGATTCCGGTTTCTGGAGGAATGGCTTCGGGACGGGACGCCGGTGCTGGGCCCGCTGCACCGCGGCCATATCTGGTCCCTGCTGAGTATTCTCATCGGCTGCGCCGTCTGGCTGGAGCTGCAGGCGCAGGCCCAACGGAAAGCCGGCCGCACAGGCCGCAAACAAAGGAGGTAATCCAACCATGCTGAAGGGTACGCTGAAACGCACGCTTTCCCTGTTTCTGGCCGTCGTGCTGACGATTGGCCTTCTGCCGGTTCTGACCGTGGAGGCCGCTGCGGAGGCTGTCTCCGGTCAGCTCACCGACGGGAACATCGGCCTGTCCTATACCGGCGACAGCAGCGCCGTCTGGACGGCCGACGGCACTGCGCTCCGGGGCGAAGTGACCGGAAGCAACGAAACCAACTGCGCCGCGGCCAAGGCCGGCACCACCACGCTGACCATAACCAATCAAAAAGCAAAACCATCCAAACTCTTGTTTTCCTATACGCCGGCCCTGAACGGCGGATCCATTGAAATCGGCGGAGAATCCGTTGCAACCGCCGGCTCTTTTACCCGGGAATTGGAGCCCGGCGCCTCCGTGGACATCGTGCTGACCTCCGCCAAAGGCGCCAAAACAACTTCCCTGGCTCTGACCGGCCTGTTTCTGCCGGTCATCGACGCCGCACCGGAAGTCCGCTTCCTCCCCCCGGAACACGGCAGTTATACCGTTGACGGTACAGCCGTCACAGAAGCCGGTTTCGTCGGGACCAAGCCCGCCGTGGACGGCTACCAGCTGTCAGCCGGCGAAGCGGAAGCAGACTACCGTTTCTTCGGCTGGTATCAGAATGATATGCTCCTTTCCAGAGAGCCGGAGTTCACGCTGTATTGCGACGAGCCCGTCTCTGTCAGCGCCAGATTCATCCCACTCTCGGCGCCCGTCCTCGGCGTCGGCGACGCCATCTACTTCGACTGGGACGACGCCATTGCCGCCGCCCGGGACGGACAGTCTGCATCTGAGCAGATCGTCTCCGTGCTGGAGGACTCGGCCATGGAAGGCGATTATACCATTCCCTCCGGCGTCACGCTGCTGGTGCCCTTTGATCAGCAGAATACCTGCTACACCGACGAGCCCGAAAGCGTGCTGACCGCTTCCAAGCGAACCGCATACAGCTGTCTGACCATCGACGGGACTCTGACGGTGGAATCCGGCGGCGTTGTCAGCGTCAGCGCCAAGCATTGTTCCCAGCAGGAATATGTGGGAACCACAGGCCCTACATACGGGCAGATCATCCTGGAAAACGACAGCGAGATCCAGCTGCTGGACGGCTCCGTCCTGTATGCCTACGGTTCCATTACAGGCGGCGGCACCGTAGTGGCCAACCCGGGCTCCGCTGTCTGGGAGTACTTTCGAATTATGAGCTGGCGCGGCGGCGGAGCCACCTACGCGCTGCTGGACAATCCGCAGCGGGTCTTCCCGTTTTCCCAATACTACGTACAGAACATTGAGGCCACGCTGCGGATTTACAGCGGTGCAACCGAACGGATTTACACCTCCATCACCGCCGCCAAAACAACTACCTCCGCGGCTGTGGATTTTATTGGGGAAGACGCCCTGTTTGAACTGACGCAGCCCGGCGGATATCTGGAAAAATCCTACGACGGGACACGCGACCGCCTCTGTCTGGACATCTATGGGGATCTCCAGCTCAACGCCATTTCCATGACAAAAATCATATCCATCTCCTCCAGCGATTACGTCCTGCCGATTACCAACAATATGTCCGTCACCGTCCGGCAGGGTACGCTGACCGCAGGAGAAGAGGTGTCTCTGCTGCCCGGCGTGGAGGTGACGGTCGATCCGGGCGCAGCCCTGAAAATTGCAGAGAGCAAGGCTTTGTTTGCCTATGACAGCGCAGACTGGATCGGCAAAAGCTACAGCTATATCAACGCCGATTTCAAGCCCGACCTCTCCCCCGTTTCCCGGGAATATACGCGAACCTCCGACGATCTGAAGGATGTCACAATCGACGTAAACGGCACCCTCCTCGCGGAAGGCGGTTTTTATACCACCGCCGGCCAGCCGGATGACGGGACAGCGGCGCAGCAGGATACCCCTCTGAGCGTCGGCGGCGCCAATATCATCAGCAGCCAGGGGACCGGCGTCATCCAGATCGTGAACCCCGCAGATCCGGACAGGGCCCTGTACGAAGTGGTTCAGGTCACCAACTCGGTCTCAGCCGAGGATTATCACAGGATTCCCATCACTCCCGCCACGCTGAAAAATGAGGACGGCAGCTACACGCAAACTGCCGGAGCGGCAGCGGGCAGCCGGTTCTCTTTTGCCGGCGGCGCCTGGGTGCTGCAGGGGACGCTGAACATTCCCACAGCAGCGCAGACGTATGCCTACAACCGCCAGCCGCACGGATTTGCACTGGGTACCGGGATCTCCGGTATTCAGCCCACGATCACATACCGCCTTTCCGGAACAGAGGAATGGTCTGCGGACGTCCCTGTAAACGCCGGCGTTTATGATGTGAAAGTCGTCCGCGCCGCGGACGCCTATTATGCCGAGGTCCATCAGGAACTGCCCGGGGCGCTGGTCATCACGCCGATTTCCCTTACAGTCACCTGGGAGGGAGCCGGCGTCCCGTACAACGGGCAGGAGCAGACCGTCCTTCCCTCCCTGCCGGAGCAGGCGATCCTGGAGGAGGATGAGGTCCGGCTCGGTACGGTAACCGGAAACGTCCAAACCAACGCCGGCTCCTATACCGCCCGGGTGGAGGGCCTCGCCGGCGCCGACAGCGGAAACTACATTCTGGCCGAAGGGTCGGAATCCTATTCCTGGAGCATTGCCCAGGCGCCCGCGCCGTCCATCACATTCCCCACGGTGGAAAGCCCGGTGACTTACCACCCGGAGCAGACGCTGGCCGGGCTTCCCCTGACCGGCGGGAGCACCGAATACGGCAGCTTTGCCTGGTCAGAACCCTCTACCGTCCCCACGGTTGCCCGAAGCGCCTATGCCGTCACCTTTACGCCGTCCGCGCTGACGCTTCAGAATTATCAGGGCGCGGAGGTTTTGACGCAGGATGTGACGGTCACAGTGGACAAGGGGCAGCAGCCGCGTCCGGCCGTTACGCTCACACCCCCCGCCTCCATCGGCGGAACCGGCCTGCTTACCGGCCTGACCACAGCAATGGAGTGGCGTACGGACAGCTCCTCACTCTGGTCCGCCGTCACGGCGTCGGAAGCGCAGGACGGCATGGTTCTTGCGCCGCCTTTCCGCGGATGGCTCCGCTATCGGGAAACGGAAAACCTGCTTCCCGGCGAACCCCTGGAACTGTCGGTCGACGCCTTTGTTCCGGGGCAGGAGCCGGCGCCCCAGGCCGCGGTGGACTACGCTGCCTCCGCTCTGACCGGCCTTGAGCCTGCAGCCGCCTACCGCATCAACGGTACGCTCTGCACGGCGGACGGATCCGGAACCGTCCCCATTCCGGAAGCCTGGTATGAGACTGCCATTTCCATTGTAAAGCCGGGCAACGGCAGCACTACGGTCGACAGCGCTGCGCAGACCATTTCTCTTCCCGGCCGCTGCAGGGCGCCGGAAGGCCTCTCCGCCCGCCGGACTTCATCCTCCGGCGCTTCTGACGGCGCCATTACCGGCCTCTCAGCCGACAGGCGCTATGAGTATCGCGGTGCCGAAAGCGGCGTTTGGATCCCGGTGGACGCCGGCGGCACGGAAATTGCCGGTTTGGCTTCGGGAACCTATCTGGTGCGGTGCGTCGCCAGCCTGTCCTTTGCCAGTGAAAGCGTTGAGATCACCGTCGCCGCCCCTGCCTCCGGCAGCGGCTCCCCCTCCTATCCCATCACCTGTGAACAGGCCGCCCACGGGACCGTAACGGCCGACGCCGCTTCCGCACGCAGCGGCCGCACCGTTACGCTGACGGCGGAGCCGGAAGCCGGATACGCGCTGGACTTCCTGACCGTGGTTGACCGCAGCGGCAGCGAGCTCCGGCTGCAGGACCGCGGAGGCGGGGACTACACGTTTACCATGCCCGCGTCCGCCGTTACGGTTCGGGCCGGCTTCACGGAACGGCAGGATCCGGCTTCGTTCTCCGATGTGGATGGGGAGGACTGGTACTGCGATGCAGTCCGCTATGTGGTCGGCAAAGGCCTCATGACCGGCACCGGGCCCTCCCGTTTCTCGCCCGGCGCAGCGCTGACACGCGGCATGCTGGTGACCATCCTGTACCGTCTGGAAGGCCGGCCGGCAGCCTCCGGCGCCGCATTCGACGACGTAAGCGCCGACGCCTGGTATGCCGACGCCGTCTCCTGGGCGGCAGCAGAAGGCATTGTCACCGGCTACGGCGGCGGGATCTTCGGGCCGGACGACGACATAACCCGGGAGCAGCTGGCCGTGATTCTGCACCGCTACGCCGCTGCCGGGGAATATGAGTTCCGCCGGACCGGGCCCGCCCTTCAGACATTCCGCGACTGGGCCGACGTCTCCGCCTGGGCCGCGGACGGGATGGACTGGGCCGTCGGCGCAGCGCTGATCTCAGGAAAAAGCGGCGCGCTTCTGGATCCGGGCAGCTCCGCCACCCGCGCAGAGACTGCAAAGATCCTGATGGATTTCTGTGAAACGGCCGTTTCCTGAAGCCTCCCAAACAAAAGGTGAGCTGCAAACCGCAGCTCACCTTTTTTGATGGAATCCTCAGTACGCCCCGCCGCCGTCCGGCGCCTCCGCAAAGGGCTCTCCCCGGAGGACGTGCCGTTTGATAAACCGGAAGGTCTCCCGCTCTCCCCGGTCTGCCAGCATCTGCAGCAGATATCTGGTCTTGCGCATGGTATCCGGATGCATCAGCGGCGATTCCTGGGCGCGATTCAGATAGTCGATGGGATCTGACGCGGTGTAATTCCGGCCATGGTACGTCTTGCAGGCCGCGATGCGGTCCATGCACATTTCCACCAGATACCGCGTCGGCATGGGAACCGGCACATACTCCCGCGTGCCGGGGCGCAGATCGGTCCAGTATTCAAAGTGATGCCGGTTCCGGCCCTTATGATGCATCCACGCCAAAGAACAGCCATTGGCCTCCCGCTCCGCCACATTGGGGCTGCGGTCGCCCTGGTAGTACCGTATGCCGGCCATAAATTCCGTCGGCGAAAACTTGGACAGGTCATGGGTCAGCCCCTGCCGGTACAGCCCCACCCGAAAACAGTGGACCATCACCAGATACCGGTGCTTGGTGACTGTCTTGAGATGTCCCCAGAAATGCATTTTGCGCCCCTCCCGATCTCCCGCCCTGCGTCGCACGGCATGCAAATATCGGGTTTTATTATACATCACTCCCGCTGCCTGCGCAATCACAATCCCGCATCAAATCTGCCGCGGCCCCGGGGAAGGCGCAGGCGCCGCGATTCCGGGCCGCCGTTTCACCCGGCCTGCGATTATTTTTCCATCCGCCGTCCATCCTAATACCATCCTATGATTTGCCTGGCCGCATCGGCCGGAAAGGAGCTCCCATGCCCAATCAACTGCAGCGCGAAAAATCCCCCTATCTGCTTCAGCACGCCGGACAGCCCGTGAATTGGCAGGTCTGGTCCCCGGACGTATTTCAGGAAGCGCGGCGCCTGGACCGCCCCGTTTTTCTCAGCATCGGGTATTCCACCTGTCACTGGTGCCATGTCATGGCCCGGGAGTCCTTTGAGGATGAAACGGTGGCGGAAGTCCTCAACCGCGGCTTTCTCAGCATCAAAGTGGACCGCGAAGAGCGTCCGGACGTGGACGCCGTCTATATGGCGGCCTGCGTCGCCCTCAACGGCTCCGGCGGCTGGCCGCTGACGGCGCTGCTGACGCCGGAACAAAAGCCGTTTTGGGTCGGCACCTACCTTCCGAAGCCGCAGCTGCTGCGGCTTCTGGAGCAGGCGCTCCGCCTCTGGCGGCAGGATCGCGGCGCTCTGCTGACTGCGGGCGATGCCCTGACGGAACGGCTGCAGCCCCCGGACGCTGAGGGGGAGGGCGCGTCGGCCCAAACGCTCGCCGCGCTGGCTGCCGGTCAATTTGCCGCCTCCTACGACCCGCAGCGCGGCGGATTTGGAAAAGCGCCCAAATTCCCCAGTCCGCACAACCTGCTGTTCCTGCTGCACTTCGGCCGTCTGGAGAAGCGGGACGACTGCACGGCCATGGCTCTGCACACCCTGGACGCCATGTATCGCGGCGGATTGTACGACCATGTCGGCGGCGGCTTCTGCCGCTATTCCACCGATGCAGACTGGCTGATTCCGCACTTTGAAAAAATGCTGTATGACAATGCATTGCTGTCGTCCGCATACCTGGAAGCCTACCGGTTGACGGGCCGCGCAATCTATGCTGCCGTTGTCCGCGAAACGCTGGATTACGTTCTGCGGGAACTGACGGGGCCCAACGGCGGCTTTTTCTGCGCGCAGGACGCGGACAGCAACGGCGTCGAAGGCCAATACTATGTCTGGACGCCGGAAGAGGTGCAGCAGCTGCTGGGTGCGGAGGATGCGGCGCGCTTCTGCCGCTGGTACGGCATCACCGCCGCCGGAAATTTCGGGGGGCGCAGCGTCCCCAATCTGCTGCATAACCGGGACTGGGAGCAGCGGCCGGCCGCCATCGAAGCGCTCCGCAGGGCTTTGGCCCGGATCCGTCCCGTCCGGACCGGGCTCCACACGGACGATAAAGTGCTGACAGCCTGGAACGGCCTGATGATCACGGCCATGGCCCGCGCAGGCGCCGTGCTCTCCGAACCCCGCTACCTGGCGGCGGCCCGGCGGGCGCAGGCAATGATTGCCGGCCCGCTGACCGGCCCCGGCGGCCGGCTGTTCGCCAGGTGGCGGGATGGGGACGCCGCCCATCGCGGGACCTTGGACGACTACGCATTTTATGCCTGGTCTCTCCTGGAACTCTACGCCGTCACCTGGGACTCCGCCTTTCTGGAAGCCGCCGTCCGCACCGCTTCCCTCCTGAAGGAACAATTCTTTGATGCGGCGTGCGGCGGCTGCTATCCCTATGCTTCCGACGCAGAGCCGCTGATCTGCCGAACCAAAGATGCCTTCGACGGCGCCGTCCCCTCCGGAAACGCAGCGGCGGCCATGGTATTTCTGCGTCTGGAACGGCTGACCGCCAATCCCTGCTGGCACAGCGCCGCCGCGCTGCAGCTCCAGTACCTGGCGCGGGCGGCCCGGCCCTATCCCGCCGCTCACACAGCGGGGCTCCTCGCCATGCTGTCCGGCCGGGCAGAGGGCGGCGAACTGCTATGCGTCTCTGCCGGGACGGAGCCCCCGGGGGAACTTCTCAGCCTCTCTGTCCTGCGCCATCCGGATCTGGCAGTCCTGTTCAAATGCCCCCGGAACGCGGCGCACCTTGCGGCGCTCGCCCCCTTTTCCGCTGCGTATCCCATTCCGGACCAAGGCACGCGGTTTTACCTGTGCCGCGGCCGGGCCTGCAGCCCTCCGGCAGACACGCCGGAGCAGCTGGAAGCCCTGCTGGCCGCTGAAACGCACCGTTCCTGACGAAACCCCGACACATTTGGACGAGCGGCCTCCGAATACAGATATAGCATGGAGGTGAGGCAAATGCTGTCAGCAGCGGTATGGCTGATGCTCAGCAGCATGCTGCACTCCCTGCGTCTCTCCGGGGCCGGCGGTTCATTCCCCAAGCCCCTGCGCGCGCAGGAGGAGCGGCATTATCTGGAACTGGCGGCCCAGGGCGATCTGGAGGCGCGCAATATTCTCATTGAGCGTAATCTCCGTCTGGTGGCGCACATTATGAAAAAATACTACACGCAGGCGGCGGACCAGGAGGATCTGATTTCCATCGGAACCATTGGTCTCATCAAGGGGATCTCCACATTCGACGGCTCCAAGGGGGCGCGGCTTGCCACCTACGCCGCCCGCTGTGTTGAAAATGAGATTTTAATGTACTTCCGGAGCCAGAGAAAGTCCAGCTCCGACGTATCCCTTTCCGACTGCATTGAAACCGGAAAGGACGGGAACGCGCTTTCGCTGATGGATGTGATCTGTACCGACGACGACCTGTTCGACAATCTCAGCACGCGGGAAACCTACGGCAGGCTTTATGAGGCCATGGATGAGGTGCTGACAGACCGGGAGAAGATGGTCATCCAGCTCCGCTACGGCCTGGGCGACCGCCCGCCCAAAACCCAGCGTGAAATTGCCGATCAATGCGGGATCAGCCGCTCCTATGTATCGCGCATTGAGAAAAAGGCGCTCGGGAAGCTGGAGGAGGCGTTTCTGCAGGCAGACGGAACCGGATAACAATCAGGCTGCAGCCGGGGCGCAGGGGGATCCCCCTGCGCCCCGGCTGCAGCGCTTCCGCTTATTTCAGGAATTTTCGGATCATTCGGAAATTCCGCGCGCCGTACGGATGATACCGCATGGGCAGATCCAGCCAGGTGGATTTCCTGACGATGCTGCGATAGTGGCTGAAGGTCTCGAAGCTCTTCTTCCCATGGTAGCTGCCCATCCCCGATTCCCCGACGCCGCCAAACGGCATATGCGGCGTCGCCAGATGAATAATGGTGTCATTGACGCAGCCTCCGCCGAATGCGCAGGCGTTCAGCACACGCCGCTCCACTGCCCGGCTCGCGGTGAACAGGTAAAGCGCCAGCGGCTTGGGACGGGCGCGTACAAACGCGATGGCGTCGTCCAGCCGCTCATAGGTGATCACGGGCAGAACCGGCCCGAAGATTTCCTCCTGCATAATGGGCGCGTCCGGCGCAACATTGTCCAGCAGGGTCGGCGCAATCCAGCGCCTTGTATCGTCCGTTCCGCCTCCCAGGAGCACGGCCTCCCCTTCCATCAGGCCCTTGACACGCCGGTAATGCTTCTCGCTGATGATCACCGGCATGTCGCTGTAATCGCCGCCGGGGAAAAATTCCTCCAGAACCGCGCCGAAGGCATCCACAAACCGGGCTTTGACGTCCTGATGGATCAGCAAATAATCCGGCTCTACGCAGGTCTGCCCCGCATTGAGGACTTTGCCGAACGCGATGCGTCTGGCCGCCAGCCGGATATCGGCGGTCTCATCCACAATCACGGGGCTCTTGCCGCCCAGTTCCAGCGTCACCGGCGTCAGATGCCTGGCCGCCGCCGCCATCACCACTTTCCCCACGGCGACGGAGCCGGTGAAGAAAATATAGTCGAATTTTTCGTCCAGCAGCGCGCTGTTTTCCTCCCGGCCGCCCTCCACCACCGCAATATAAGCGGGATCATAAAGGCCGCTCACAATCTTCGCAATCGCGGCCGAGGTGGCCGGCGCGTAAGCCGACGGCTTGATCATCGTGCAAAGTGCTCCGCGACCTTTGCGCCTGCCGGGATGGCGGCAGAAACTGCATATCCTTCGCTTCCCTGCAAAGGGGACGGGGCGATCGGTACGACGCTCCGCTAGGGCCCCCTTTCTGTTTGCGCAGAAAGGGGGGAAAGACGCACTTAAGGGAAGGGGGCTCCGGAAAAAGTCGCCCCCCTCCCTTAAGAATCCCTCCCCCTAAACCTGAGAGCCTTTACGGCCCCACCATCGCGCAAGGTGCTTCGCGACCTTTGCGCCTGCCGAGGCGTCGGCAGGGACTGCATATCCTTCTTTTCCCCGCAAACCGGGAAAGCTCATACATTCCGTCATACCTCCTTTCAAAATCGAAGCGCCCGCTTTGATTTTGGAAAGGATGGGCACAGCGGGACGGAGCGGGCTTTGTCACGGCTTTGGCTTCCCGTATTCCCGCTCCATGGCATCACGGGTGACAATCCATTGCTTGCCGAATTTTTTAACGTCAACACCGTCGACCAGCTTTTTATACGCGACGGCCTTGCGGAGGGTGCTTTCGTTCAGCCCCCAGAGATCCGTTGCATCCCCAAAAGCGATCAAACGGTCAAACGGCGTAGAAACCGGAACACCGTTGGCCCACAGTTCCTCGCAGGAAAGATCCAGGTCGTCGTTCCAGGATACACCGTACCCGCCCGGATCGGCAGCAGCCTGGTCAAACAGCCCCGGAACTGCCCGAAGGCTCCGGAACGTCTCTGTGGACTCCAGCAAGGGTTTCACGTCATATTGTCTGGCGGTGCCGTCCGTAAAATGCACCAGAAGTACATAATCAGGGAGCGGCGTAACAGATTTGATCTTATGAAACATAAGCAGTTCCTCCCTATCTGAACAGTTAAAACCGCCCGCCTTATTCCAGCGGGGGCAGCTTTCTGAACTGTTGGGTATTCCACATTTCCAACAGTTCTTTTTGGTTGATTTGCGTCCATTCAAGAGCCATGGACAACGCTTTGCCAGGAAGATCCCCTTCCAGCATTTCCAGCGTCTGAAGGTAAATAACTCCGATATACTCACCGTAAATAAAATGGACGTGTGGTGGATTATGCTCCTTGCCGAACAGGTACATTTTGACGACCATTCCATAAAATCTCGAAATAACAGGCATTTTGCATCTTCCTTTCTTTTCTATTATATCACGATATCGTGAAAAGTCAAAAGCTTTTTCACAGTTCCCGGGAAGAAG
Source organism: Clostridiales bacterium (assembly GCA_019422005.1). Classification (GTDB taxonomy): domain Bacteria; phylum Bacillota; class Clostridia; order Oscillospirales; family Oscillospiraceae; genus Avoscillospira_A. The sequence continues at coordinate 644 of JAHZEF010000026.1, read as the reverse complement.
ACAAGCAGCAAAACAGGGCGGGCTTTGCACCTATGCAGAGGACAGGAACGCCGCTCCGCTGGGGCCCCCTTTCTGTTTGCGCAGAAAAGGGGGAAAGACGGCGTCGGCAGGGACTGCATATCCTTTGCTTCCGGCAAAAGCCGAAAGCGCAGTCATTCCGTCATGCCTCCTTTCAAACTCGAAGCGTCTGCTTCGAGTTTGGGAGGGACGGGAAACGATCAGTACGACGCTCCGCTGGGGCCCCCTTTCTGTTTGCGCAGAAAGGGGGGAAAGACGCACTTAAGGGAAGGGGGCTCCGGAAAAAGTCGCCCCCCTCCCTTAAGAATCCCTCCCCCTAAACCTGGGAGCGTTTGCGGTCCCACCATTGCGCAAGGTGCTCCGCGACCTTTGCGCCTGCCGGGGACGTGTCAGCCGAATGCAGTATGTGGGGTCCAGGGGGCACCGTCCCCCTGGTCGTTTTAAGGGGGTCCAGGGGGGAAATCGAAATCCCCCCTTGGCGTTTTCTCTTTGGCGTGTTACACCTTTCTCTTTGCCGTGCAAAGAGAAAAGGGGGTAACAATGCAGCTGCAGACCTGTGTCCTTTGAGGCAGTCTGACAAATCCACGGTGGATTTATTTGAATGGTACGACGCTCCGCTGGGCCCC
>JAHZEF010000025.1 GCA_019422005.1 Clostridiales bacterium | reverse complement strand
GGATGTCGCCAAGTGGTAAGGCACCAGACTTTGACTCTGGCATCCGTAGGTTCGAGTCCTGCCATCCCAGCCAAATAAGATCCGCTAGCTCAGTTGGCAGAGCAATTGCCTTTTAAGCAATGGGTCCGGAGTTCGAATCTCCGGCGGGTCACCAAAAATCCCCTGAAACTTCAACGGTTTCAAGGGATTTGGTTTTTTCAGCCTTTGCGGATCCGGCGCCGGCGGCCCTGCGGAAGCCGTTCCGGCTCCTGTATCTGCAGGCGTCTGGAGATCCGTGCGGGCATCTGCTGCCGGCCGGCGCTGCATGGCTGGCGCGGCCCGGGGCTTATGCAATCGCTCCCGGCGGGGCGCTGCCGTGCGCAGGCCCGGATAATCTTTGCGGAAACCAAAAGGACAGACCAGGGGAAACCGCCCTGGCCTGTCCTTTTGTCCGCCCGGAGACCAGCCCCGCCCCGCCCTGCTGCCTTGACGGTTTTTGCTGAACTGTGATAAAATAAAACAGTAAACGCTTTGCACCGGTCTTTTGTCCAGAAGCTTGGAAGATGATCCTGTGTTCCGGCATGGAGCCGGGACAGGTGACGCAGGGGGGCGAAGTACGGCCATGAAAAAATCTCTCTATCCGTCTGCGGATGCATCTGCAAGGAGGCAGGGATCTCTTCCGTTTTTCTGGAGGAATCTTCTGCTGATGCTGTGTATCATGATCCTGTGCATCACGGCCTTCCTGGTTTATGCCGGGATTTCCGACCGGACATTGACAGAGAATTATCTCAGCCAGGCTGCCCAGAATCTGGAACACAGCTGCAACGAGCTGGCCTCTGAACTCTATACCTCTTATGCCATTCCGGATGCCATAGTCGGAACGTCCTATTATGGGTATGTACGGGGCATTACTTCCGGGGCGTTGCCGCAAAAGTACTATTCCATTCTGCCCTATGTCAGCAAAGCGCTGAAAAACCAGCAGTACCTGCTGAAAAAAAGCGACGAATGCGTTTTATATTTGGCGGGTTCCAACTGTATTGTGACGAGAAACCGGGTATTTCCCGTGGCGGAGGATTGCTTCGCCTCCTATTTGGGGCTGGAGTCCCTGTCGGAGGAGGAGATCATGCTCCAGCTCCGCAGAACAAACCATGTGACGCTGCTGCCTGTGCAGAACGTTGCCATCGGCAATGATGAGACCCGCCGCCTGCCGCTGATTATCCGATCGGTGGGTTCCCCCATCACGGTGATGAGCTTCTATTCTGAGGAGACGATTCTCAATGGCCTCGGGCTGTACCATTTGCCGCCCAATACCCATCTGCAGATCACAGGCATGGACGGAACGGTTCTGGAAGCGTATCCGCGGCCGATCTGTGCGGATGTGCAGCAGGAAAGCTATGAGCTGCAGGGACAGCTCCCCCACCTTCGCGCTACGGTTACCGTCTGGATTGACCGGTCTTATTTTTTTGAGCAGACCATCGGGGCCAGGCGGGCGGGCTGGATGCTCATCGGAGCAATGTTCTCCGTGGGCCTTGCCCTGTGCGTTGTGTTGTCCAGAGTTGCAGCGACGCCTGTACGCCAATTGTTCCTGACGCATGTGCCGCCTTCCCATTCCCGCAAAACCAATGAAATCCATGCGCTGTCCAACGTGCTTGTACAATCAAAGAATCAGATTGAAACGCTGAGAGACATGCTGTTTTCCAATCTGCTTACCCGTGTTTTTTCCGGCTCTGTTCTGTCCAAGGAAGATGAACGGAATCTGGCTGGCCGGTTGCAGGCGATTGCCCCCCATTACCGGGCGGCAATCATACACGCAAGCAGTGAAAATGATTTGCTTTCCCTGCTGGAGCAGATACCGCTGCAGTCTTCCGGGCCGTATTGCGCCGCAGTCCTGAATACAAGGGAACTGGGACTGCTGGCGTCGGATGAGACTGGCTGGCTGGATCATCTGCGGGAGATCTGCCGGGCGAATCCGTATCTGATCTGCGGCCTCAGCCTCCCCTGTTCCAAATTTCAGAATATTTACGATGCGGCAAAGCAGGCGCGGCATGCGCTTTCTTATGGGCCGGGGACAAACGTCTACCATGTGGAGCGCGCAGATGCCTCCTGCTGGCTGCAGCATGAGCGGCTGTTTCAGAGCATTGTGGCCAATGACCCCGCAGCCTGCCTGCAGATTTTGAACGCGATCAAAGAGGAAAAAGTGCTGCAGAATGCGCGGGAGAATTTTTATCATATCAGTTTTGTAATGCGCAATGCAGCGCTTGAGAGAAATCTGACGTTTACTGCTCTGGACGGCTTTGAGTATGACCCCACGCTGCTTCCGCAGGAGAATGTGGATCGCCTGATCGAATGTGCACGACTGCTGTTTGAACAGATGCATACGCTGGAGCTGCTGGATCAGAGCAGCCGGAGGTCGCAGCTGCTGCGCTGGATTTCCAAGAACTATGCCGACTGGAATCTTTGTGCGGCGACGGCGGCAGAATTTTTCGGCCTGTCTGAAAAAAGCATTTATACGATGGTGCGCCAGTCCACGGGATTGACGTTTAATGAGTATCTGCTGTCTGTAAGGATGAAGCAGATTGGGCTGCAGCTGTGCAGTACGCGTGACAGTGTTGCGGAGATTGCAAGGCGATGCGGCTATCCCACGGAGAGTACGTTTTACCGCCTGTTTAAAAAATATTACGGATGTTCTCCGCTCCAGTACCGGCAGAACGGAGATCATCGAGTCCACGCCGGGAACGCCGGAGGAGACCCATTGTAGCAGCCTGGGCCGGAGGCCCTGTTCCCAACGACAGCAGCGCGGCGCCGTATACCGGCGCCGCGCTGTGTTTCCTTGCCTGCGGGGGAGGTCAGGGATGGGGAGGCTGGGAACGGGCATATTCTGCAAACGGCCGCTGCATGATTTTCACGCAGAGATAGCTGGAGACCCAGAAGTAGCCGCAGAGAAAGACGGGGAGCAGCAGAAACAGCACACGCCAGCTTCCCAACAGCAGAAGCAGCGGCAGCCACTGGAGCAGTACCATGAGCCAGGACCGAACAGGATGGCGCATGGCGATCAAAAAAGCATTGAGTACCAGCCTGGAGCGCGGGCACGCAAAGCGGGACTGCAGCAGGCACAACTGTACGGATACCATGGCGCAGATCAGAAGGGCACTGCACAGAAGAATCACGGCGACGGCGGAAAGCGGGACGGCCATTGTGCGGAGGATGAAGAAGTCGGCTGCAATGGCGGCCCACAACAGTAGGATCGGAACACATAGCGGTGTAAGCTGTTTGAGATCCGTGCCGAACGCGCGCAGAAACACGCGGATCCCGCCGTCTCCTCCGGATATGCGGGAAAAAGTGGCGGCATGCAGCGCGGATGTGGCAGCCCCGATGGTAAAAACCGGCAGGCAGCAGCACACATAACACAGGTTCACCAGGATCACATCCGCAAATTCGTTGCCGTATTGGATCACAGACATCAGATTTTTTTGAAGATGATGCATCATTCGGCTCCTGATTCCGGCGGGAGTGTCGCCCGCGCATCGAAAATTGTGGACCCAACGGCGGGCAAATTATGTTTTTGGGGTTGGGCGGACAAACATTTTCAGAAAAATATTGGAAGAATACTCTGCAAAATTGTGGGCGTTCTCAATGTTGCTGGTTTCCAGCGAGGGATCGGAGCGCAGAATGCCGGTGGCACGGTAGTCCTGATATTTTTCGTCGACGGATCGGATGAATGCATCCATGTCACACCAGGTTGTCAGGTAGATGCCGTGCGTATTGGGCGCGTCGCGCAGAACCCGCGTTGCATAGATCAGCTGTTCGGTTCCATGTATGCTGTTGAATGGGCAGCTCAGGTAAGGATTGCCTTTCATGACCCAGAACGAGGGCGTCAGGTGGCCGTAGGGTTCGGCGTTATAATGCCAGTCGCAGATCATAATATCTTTGGAAATGAGGTCGGCAGCCCGCCATGTGGAAATTTCACTGCTCTCGTATTCAGAACTGATGTTGGGGATCAGCTGGCCGTCCAGGAGCCGGTCGCCCCACATCCACATGGTACCGCCTCTGGAGCGGATGTGCCGATTCATGTCGTTGACAAGATCGGCGAAGAGAATGTGCTTCGGCGTATTCCGGCAGCGCGGGCACTTGCCGATTTGAAAGACCTCGTCAAAGCCTGTATGAATGATTTTGGTGTCAAACGCTTCCATCAGATCGTCGATCATATCGCAGGCGATCGGGCGGAGCCGGGGATGCAGGACGCACACCTCGCGCGTGCTGGTGGTTAGTTCCTCATCCATGACCTCTTCCATGTCCGGGTATGCCCGCAGCAGGCCAAACGGCTTCCATCCCTGATAAATTGTGCTCTGATGCGCCGGAATGTTCATCTCCGGTACGATTTCCATGTTGTTGCGGTGGCACACTTCCGCAAGCCGCCGGGCAACTGCTGCGGATGCGGCGGGCCGGTCTACGATTTCCGGGTGGGAGGGATATTCAAATCCATAATACAATGACAGTGTAATATGGGTAATTCCGGCTGGAACTGCATACTGCTCTATAAACCGTTCAACGGCATCGATGTTTTGTTCCGTGGGGATTCCCAATTGAAGCGCTCGGATGGGAAACTCTGCAACTGCATCCGGAATGTCGATAAAATTGCGGACAATGCTTCTTCCAAGTTTCATGATGTGCACTCCTTCGTGATATGTCTGAAACGACAGGATTTGGATCCGCTGAGCGGCAGGATACATGCAGTTCAGCCTTTCACTGAGCCGATCAGGACGCCTTTTTGAAAGAACTTCTGGACAAACGGATAAATCACAAGAATCGGGACCGTGGAAACGACGATTAATGCGTATTTCATGACGTCGGCAATGCCGATCATCTGCGCCAGCAGGGAGGCGTCCTGAATCTGGGTTAGGTCAATCTTCGCAGAATTCAGAATATCCCGCAGTATCAACTGCAGCGGCTGCAGGCCCCGGTCGCGCAGATAGACGAGCGCATCGAAGTAAGAATTCCAATGGGCAACCGCATAATAGAGCGTGATGACGGCCAGAATGGCCTTTGACAACGGCAGTACGATGCGAAACAGATACCCAATGTCCGATACGCCGTCAATCCGCGCTGCCTCCAGCAGGTCTTTGGGGATACTGTTTTGAAAAAATGTCCGCATGATGATCATGTTGTAAATATTCAGGGATCCGGAGAGGATAATCGCCCATCGGGTGTTGGTCAGATGCAGCTTGGTCATCAGAATATAATTGGGGATCAGGCCGCCGGTGAAAAACATGGGGATCATAAACAGGACCAAATAGAATTTCTTTCCCTGAAAGTTTCTGCGGGACAACGGATACGCAGCCAGAATGGTCAAAATCATATTGAGCCCGGTTCCCGCGAACGTATAGAACAGTGTGTTGGCATACCCGACCCAGACGGCTTTATAGGAAAAAACCGTGCGATATCCAGCCAGCGACGGATCCACGGGCAAAAGCAGGACCTTACCCGAGGTGACCGCTTTACCGGAGGAAAAGGAGCTGGACAGGACATAGATCAGTGGATACAGGATAATACCCACCAAAAGGAGCATTAAAATTACGACGCAGACATACATGATGCGGTCAGAACGGCATAAAGCGATCCGATTCCTTTTGGCATTCATTGCTTCCATGTCACCTCCTAAAACAGAGATACTTCGTCCCGGGTAGCCTTCTTACAAAAAAGGTTGACCAGGATCAGCATGGTACAGTTGATGACAGAATTGAACAGACCTACGGCCGCGCCGTATGAGAAATCGCTGGCCCTGCCCATTCCCACCTTGTAAACATAGGTGGAGATGACCTCCGACGTATTGAGATTCAGAGCGCTCTGCATCAGGTATGCTTTTTCGAATCCGATGGTCATAACCGCACCGCAGCGCAAAATCAGCATAATGCAGGCGGTGGGCAGAATGGCCGGCAGATCTACGTGCAGAATCCGCTGCCATCTTGTGGCGCCGTCAATCTGGGCAGCCTCATGGTGTTCCGGAGGTACGGCGCTCAGCGCTGCAATATAAGTGATGGTATTCCAGCCCAGCTCCTGCCACACTTCCGACCAAACGTAGAGATGCCGGAAAGATTCGTTGACGCCGCGGAAATCATAGGGATAGCCCTCTCCGCCGAACAGACGGAACAGTGTTCCGTATAAACCGCTGATGGGATTGAATACCTGATTGATGATGGCCACCAGCACCACAATCGAAATGAAGTGCGGGATATATGTGATGGTCTGGGTGAATTTTTTGAATTTCTCATTTTGAATCGTGTTGAGGAGAAGCGCGAGAATGATGGGGAGCGGGAAGCTGACAATGATACTGTAAAGCGACAGAAACAGCGTGTTGGAGAAAACAGTCTGAAAGTTGTAATTGGTCAGGAATTTCTGAAACCATTTCAGCCCAACCCACTCGCTGCCGGCCACACCCGCCCGGGGGCTGTAATCGCGAAACGCGATTTGAACGCCGTACATGGGCCAGTAATAGAAAATAAGGACATAGATTACAGGCAGCAGCAGCAGCAGATGGAGCTGCCAGTCCCGGCGGAACTGTTTCCGGAAATGCTGAAGGGTCGGGCCGGTATACGGCCGTTTTTTCCGGAGAGGGGCGGTCCGGGCGCCACGTTTCATAAGCCGACAATCCTTTCCTGTTGATGTTGTACTGCACAGCAGCGGGGGCGGGGGCCAGCACCCCTGCTGCTGTGCAGGCGGTGTTACACGCCGTTCATTCTGTCATAGGCTGTCTGAGATATGGCGAGGAACTCGGAAAGTCTCTGATTTTCAAGGTTGTTTAAATAGGACTGCCAATCTGCATCGTTGTTGGGATCCAGAACACCGGTTGCGAACAGTGCGCGCGCCTCGGCGATATAATCCTGAAGCAGCTGCTTCACTTCCGACACGACTTCCAGTTCCTCCGCGGTGTAAACCAGATCATAGACCACTTCGTCGGGGGTTGGTGCGGAAAGCATGGCGTCGTATTGGGATTTTTGAATGATGCTGTTTTTGCTGGCGTAAGTGCCGTCATCCACAAAGATGGCAGGGTAATTGGCGTGGGTCTGCAGAGTGGAACCGTTATTGTGCCATGTCTGGTTACCCTGCGCTGTAAAAGCACCGGGGTTGACAATTTTGATGATGGAGGGCTCCCCAAAAAGGCTCTCGCCCTCTTCCCTGAGCCAGTCCACGCCTTCTTCGCCATGGCGCATTGCCCGGGCGGCGTCATCTGAACACATGAAATCCAGCAGCTGGAACGCCAGCTCAGGATTTTCGCAGTCTGCTGTGATAAAGCTGGTATATACCAGGTAGGGGGGCTTGATTACGGTGTAGCCGCCCAGGTCCGTTGCCGCCTGCAGCGGCGCCAGGCCGGTATACTCATACAGGAGTTCATTGCCCTCTTCACATACAAGCAGCGGGTGGCCGCCGAAAATGCCGGTGAGCGCGGTGCCGCTGGACGGCGTTACAATAGGGATCAGCTCGGAATGGGCCGTGGCGGTAAAGTTGATGGTGGAAAGCAACCCCTCCGAACACAGCTGATTCAGATAGATCATGGCCTGACGGTACTCGTCTGTTGTAAAAGGCGTCCAGAGCCTGCCGTCGGTGGCGTTGAAAATGTATTGGGGATCGCAGTATACAAAGGCGTTTACGATATAATCGCTGATGTCTGCGCGCCAGCTGTTTTTGCCGGCCAGCCCGACCATGGGGATTTCATCCACAATCCCGTTGCCGTTGGGATCCTCGGCGGCGAATTTCTTCAGCACGTTGTACAGTTCGTCGATGTTGGCCGGCGCCTGGCAGCCGACGGCGTCCAGCCATTCTGTATTGATGGACGCCAGCCACTGGAAGGAATCCAGGTCCTGTGCCATGTAGTGCGGGAAACCGTAAAACGCATTGTTATTGGGGTCGGTGCCCAGAGCAAAGATGTTGTGCTGGTCGGTTTCCGGGAGTGTGTCGTAGGTTTCCCAGAAGTAGTGCCCGTACTGGTCAAAATAGTCCCGCAGATCCAGGAAATAGCCGTCTTCCCCGTACTCGTACATGACGCTCTTATCCATGTTCATGAAACTCCAGAGAATGTCCGGAAGCTTCTCATTGCCGGAAACCATGAGTGCCAGCTGCGTCATTGCTTCGTCAATATCCGAGGAGAAATAGACAAATTCAAGGTCAATTCCGGTATTCTCCTCCAGATACCGGGTGAAGTAGTTGGTGTCGTAATCTTCCACTTGCGCATGCTGCTGGAGTCCGATGGTGAGCGTTTTTTTCCCGCCGCTGTCTGCGGCGTCGCCTGCCGGCCGGGAGCCTTCCCCGGTATCGGAAGAGGCGCTTTGTTTTGCACAGGCTGTCATACATCCCAGCAAAAGGCTCAGCAAAAGAAATATCGCCATGAGTTTTTTCATCTTCCATCATCCTTCCTGTTAAATTGGTTTGAACATTCCAGCCATATTATCCATGCTGCTTTTTGCGGATTCAACTCCCATTCCCATTTCCAGGGCTCCTGATTTCGAAACAGATGCCGGATTTCCGGGCGGCGTGATATTTCTGGAGAATGCGCGGATTTTTGTGCCGGCCAGACAGACTCCCAATCTCTATTACAGGGCTATCTATCTGTGAAGCAGGCGTGCAAACAGAACCAGGATGCAAAATCACAGGAATGTTTCGCTCTGATATCGGGGCTTCCCGGGCTTAGGCTGCAGGAAAATACGGCGCCCGGTTGGCGCGGGCCGGCGCGGCTCCATGTATCATGGCTTTTGCAAAAAAATCCGGAGCATCGTGATTTTGCACGATGCTCCGGAAAGGAACCGTATCCTATGCAAAGATAATCTGGCCGAACTCTGCTCTGCGGTGATAATCCGGCTGACTGCATGACAGCGGCGACCAGGCCAGATAGTGCGGGGTTTCTGTCAGATCTCCGCACTTGTAGAAGTTTGCCGCCGCCGGCCCGGAAAATGTGAAGTCCGGGACGTACAATTGCAGGAAAGCCAGCGGTATGGACATGGAAACGCCCCATCCCGCCTCTGTAAAGAAGGGGGCGATATGGAAAATGCCCGGATCCGGGACGATCTGCCGCACGCGGGTTTCCCGCTCCGCGCCGAACCCCAGATAGAGCGTTCCCAGCGGATTGCACTCAAAGTTGAAATACCGGCGGTCGTTCACAGAGGGGGCAAAAAAGAATTCCAGGCAGCTGTCGTTGCAGACCATATCCAGCGGGTCCCGGAGCGTGGCCCGGATATTTGCCTCCACGGCCTCCATGCGCAGATACAGCGTGCCGCCGTCATGGCACGCCTGCGCTTTGGCAGAAACCCCGCTGGGGGGAAGCCAGCCTGTGTGGCGCAGTTCTGCGGCGGGGATTTTCTCCCATTCCGGCGCCTGCACCCGGGAAATTACATACTTTACCACGGAAACCCTCCATTTCTCCGGCAAGTTTTTCGGACAACACGGGAAGCTGCATGATCCGGAACGGGGAAGCGCTGCGCTTTCCGTGTCGCCTGTAGCGTAGCATCCCGGGGCAGAATTGTCAACTGCCTCCCCCGGAACGTATTCCGCCGCCGCGGCCGCATTGCCCGGCCCTCCTGCCCTGCAGAATACCTGTTTCCTTACGCCGGATTTTATGGTATGCTGAAAATAATCCAGTCAACCGGGAGATTCCAAGGGGGCAGATGGCGTGAAGGTATTGATTTGTGATGATGAAATTCGGGTGTGCCGGCTGATCCAGCATCTGATCGACTGGCCTGCCCTGGGGCTGGAGCCGGCCGGAACGGCGCATGACGGCAATCGTGCACTGGAAATGATCCTGGAAGAAAAGCCGGACATTGTGATTACGGATATCCGCATGCCGGGCTGTTCCGGGCTGGAGATGATCGCAAGGGCGCGGGAGCTCCGGCCGGATCTGGAATTCATCATCATCAGCGGATACCGGCACTTTGAATATGCAAAGAGTGCAATTCAGTACTGCGTGGCGGATTATCTGCTCAAACCCATCCGGAAGGATGAACTGAACCGGGTGTTGGAAAGCATGTGCGCCAGGCGGCGACGCGGCGAAAAAACGGCCCCGGGGCCTGAGGAACTGCCGTCGTGCTCCCCGGAAGGGGACCGGGTACGGTTCTGGCAGTTTGTGGACCGGGGGGGCCTGCCGCCTGACTGGCTGGCCCGGCCTGCGGAGGAAGAGGCGCGGTTCTGCGCGTTCAAGCTGGACGGGCAGCCGGGAGAGTATCTGCAGAGCGCAATGCTGACGCTGCAGGAACGGTACCCCTCCGCCCGCGAGTTCTATCTGGAGCCGATTTGTTCGGCGGTCTGCCATCGGGTCTCCGGCAGTGCCTTCGAGCTGTATCTTTCCTGCCGCACCGGAAACGGGAAGGCGCTCCGCAGTGCGCTGCGGCAGATGGCTGAGGAACTGCGCCTGCGCCTGGAATCGTTTCCCCGGCTGCAGCTGACGCTTGTAATCGGCCCGGAGACGGAGGCGGATGATTTGCGGCGGGGGTATCAGGCCATGTGCCTGTGCATGATGCAGCGGATTGTCCGGCCGGAAGGCGCCGTGGCAGACAGCGCCCCGCCGCCGGTGCCGACGGAGGAGATGAAAGCGGCAGCTGCAGCGTTCCAAAAGGAGCTGAAAAAACAGGCCACGCGGCTGGACGCGGCGGAACTGCAGGCGGCCGTGAAACGTTTGGAACAGGATCTGCAGGCGCAGAACGCCGTCAGTGCGAAGGTGTTTCTGGAACAGGCCGCCGGCTTCTGCCGCCTGTTCCTCTGCACGCTGGAGGAAAATCACCTGGAGGTGGAGCGGGCCGACGACCTGTACGGCGGGTATCTCGCCCGCCTGGAGACCTGCGGCAGCATCCGGGAGGTCTGCGGCGTGATGAGCGCCGTTTTCTCAGAGGAAATCCGGAGGCAGGCGGATTATCAGCAGCGGGCCGACACCCGGCCGATCCGTCAGGCGAAGCAGTACATACAGGAACACTGCGGGGAGCCGCTGACCCTGGAGGACGTAGCCGGACGGGCAGGGTTCAGCCCCTCTTATTTCAGCTCCATGTTCAAAAAAGAGGTGGGCATGACGTTTCTGGAATACCTGCAGGAAACCAGGATGGAACTGGCAAAGCGCCTGCTGCGCGACACGGATCTGCGTGTTGCGGACATCTGCGAGGCTGTGGGATACAGCGACAATAAGAGTTTTGTCAAAACCTTTTCCCGCATCGCCGGCCTGAAGCCGAACGCATTCCGGAAACTGTACCACAGGAGGTAAAAAGCCGTGCGCAGAAAATTCCTGTTTTCCCGTCTGGCAGGCTGGGCGTGGGCGGCCTATGGCCTGGAGGCGTCGGCCGCACTGGCGCTGTCGGCGCTGTGCATTGTGAGGTTCCATGTGTGGGCGCCGCTCTGGATCGCCGCGGAAGCCCTGCCAGGAGACGGAACGGGCGCTGCATCTGGTAATCGGCGGGTACAGCCTGGATGCCCTGGCCAGGCTGCGCGTGCCGGTAAGCGCCGCCGATCATCTGGTGATTGAAAAGCTGGCGCACCGGGTCAGGGCGCTGGAACTGGAAGGGGTCACCAAAAAGCGGGCGGAGTATCTGGCGCTGCAGAACCAGATTAACCCGCACTTCCTTTACAACACGCTGGAGAGCATCCGAAGCGAAGCGCTGATCGTGGGAATGGACGAGCTGGCGGATATGACAGAATCTCTGGCGGTGTTCTTTCGCTACTGCATTTCCAACGTCTCGGCGCTGGTGACGCTGGAGGAAGAGCTCTCAAATGTGGAAAATTATTTCCGGATCCAGCGGTTCCGGTTCGGAGAGAAGCTGTCCCTGCAGATTGAAATTGCACCCGAGGATGAGGCGCAGGCCCTGCGCTGCCGGATGCCCAAAATGACGCTGCAGCCCATTGTGGAAAACGCGGTGTTCCACGGCATTGAACCGTGCGTTGACAATGGGATCCTGCGTATTTGCGTCACGCTTACCGGGGCCAGCCTGCTGGTGAGCGTTTCAGACAACGGGGTCGGAATGGAGGCCGGCCGGGTGAAAGCCATCAACGAACGGCTGGGACGGGTTGAGGATACGGAAGAGCCGCCGGAAAAACAGCGCGGGGGGATTGCCCTGATCAACGTGAACCGCCGCATCAAGCTCCTCTTCGGGGAGACGTACGGCCTGTGCGTTTACAGCATGCCCGGCTGCGGTACGGACGTCGTCATCACGCTGCCGAACGACTATGGGGAGGTGAGCAGCCGTGCGGGATGAGATCCTGCGGCTTTGCAGCGTCACAAAAGCGTCTGAGGCCGGGGAAGGGGAGCCTGCGCTGGATCATCTGAATCTTCGGGTTTTCCGCGGTGAGATCCTGGGCGTATTCCAAATGAACACGGTGGGCCGGGAGGCGCTGATCCAGCTGCTGCAGCAAAACGTGCCCTTGAAGCAGGGGCTGGTCTTCTGGGAGGGGACGCTGGTCAACTCCCATGAACACAGCGACGGCAGCAGAAACCCTGTCTTTGTGATTGAAGAGGGCAGCGGGCTGATTCCCGGGCTGACGGTCCTGCAGAACGTCTTCATCAAAGGTTCCGCGGCCCAAAAGGCATGGATCCGTCAAAATGCCCTGTCCCGCCGGCTGGGCGCGACGCTGCGCGCCATGGGGCTGGAGGCGGAGCCGTCGATGCCGATCCGGGCGCTTTCCAACAGCAGCAAACGCGGGATTGAACTGCTTCGCGCCGTGGAGGCCGGCGCAAAGCTGATTGTTCTGGAGAATATCAGTAATTTTCTGACGCAGCGGGAGCAGGAGGAGTTTGGAAACTATGTGCGGTATTTCCGGGACCGCGGAATTTCGTTTCTCCATCTGAGCACCAACCGCGAGGAATTACTGGCGCTGTGCGGCAGCATTGCGCTGATGCAGGACGGGACCATCCTGAAGTTCCGGCCTGCGGCAGAGTTTCGGGAGGACGTGTGGGACGCCGCCCTCCGGCAGAACATCACCCAGGCCCCCGGGATGCCGTCCCGGCAGACATCCCGAAGCGTCCTGACGTTTCGGGGCGTGACCACAGAGCGGCTCAGCGGCCTGGATTTTTCTGCGGCGCCGGGGGAGTGCCTTCTGGTGGTGGATGAATCCCAGGAGGAAATCCACGAAATATTCACGCTGCTGGGAAGCAGGAAACCGCCGGCAGAAGGAGAAATCCTGCTGGCGGGCCGGCGGCTTTCCGAGACAGCCGGAGGCGCCGCCGCCAGCCTCTGCCTCGTGGCGGCCCATCCTTCCGAGACAATGGTCTGTGAAGAGCTTTCCTACCTGGAAAATCTCAGCATTTCCGTCAACCGGAAGACCGGCGCCTTCTACCGGAGCGCCCGCGTCCTGGAGAGTATTCTGCGGGAATATGAGCCGCTGATCGGGCCGGAAATTCACGCGCCGTCCCTGCGCGGCGTCGGGCCGCGGGCGCGGTATGATCTGGTTTATTACCGCATTCATCTGATGAATCCCAAACTGGCGGTGATTGTACAGCCGCTGGGCAATTGCGACGTTGCCCTGAGGCGGCATATCCTCCGTCTGCTGCAGATGCTGAAGGGGCGGGGGATCGCCCTGCTGCTGCTGAGCGGCTCTTCCTTTGAATTATCCGCCGTTGCAGACCGGATCCTGTTTACCAGCGGCGGCAGGGTGGGAAAGGTATCAATTCCCAGTTCTGAAAGAAAAATGAAATAATTGCGTATGGGAAAACCCATGGATCGGAATATCACCCCCTTTTCTTCCAGAAGGCGGGTGATATAATTTTCCTATCAAAGGATTTCAGGACGGAAGCCGGGAGGTGCCGTATGCTGCGTGCAGTGTTGATTGACGACGAAATCCGGGTCTGCTCTCTGATCCGGGAACTGGTTGACTGGGATGCGGCGGGGGTGGTACCCGCCGCATCCTTCCAAAACAGCGCCGATGCGTATGCCTATATTCGGGCACACCGCCCGGAGATTATTATTACGGATATCCATATGCCCGGCATGGACGGCGTGCGCCTTCTGCGCACGCTCAGGGCGGAGGGCATCTGCTGCGAAGTGCTGCTGATCAGCGGGGAACAGAGCTTTTCCCATGCCCAGACCGCACTGGAATTCGACGTCGCCGGCTACCTGCTCAAGCCGCTGCATGCGGAGGATATCCAGAGGAATCTGCGCCGGGCGGTCCGGCGGTATCTGAACGGCCAAAGCGCCCCGACAGACACGGGCAGCACGCAGGAATACGGCGCTTTGGACCGGCGGATCGGCCATCGGCAGCTGCTCGGCGCCCTGGCAGACGGAACGCTTTCCGCGCACCGGCCCGAACAGCTGAACGCCCTGTTTTCCACAGAGTTTCGGCCCGGGCGATTTCTGGTGCTCTCCGGCCGCATACGTCTGCTGCGCTGTGGGGAGGAGCGGCAGGCGGCCACTCTGCGGGAGACGGTCCTCGGCCGGATCCGGCGGGGGCTCAGCCGTTACTGCTTTGCGGCAGCGGCGGGGTTTGCTGCACAGGAACTGGTTTGGATTGTCAACTATGCGGATCGCCTGCGTCTGGATCGTGTGGTTGCGGACAGCCTTTCTGAGACCAACCGCCGGCTGCGGCAGGACTGTGTGCTGACAATTGGGTACAGCAATCCGGCCGAAGAGCTGACGCCGGCGCTGTACCGCGAAAGCCGCCGCGCCATGCAGGGGTTCCTCATTCTGGGGGAGGGCCGGGCGATCTCCGTGTCCGATCTGCCGGACAGTTCCGCCTTTTCCATTCCCAAATCCTGCCGGAGCGCGCTGCGGAGCGGATTTCGTGCGCTGGAGGAAGGGGCGGCGGCGGAGGCCTTTTCGGAAGTCGCCCGGATTTGCCGCGCAGGCGTTCCGGAGCCCGGGCAGGTTCTGTCGTTCTGTGAAGACGCGCTCCGGATGCTGCGGGAGGAACGGCCGGAAACCGCCCCGGAGACGGAAGGGCGGTTCCGCCGGATCCTGGCGGAAAGCGGCAGTGTCCCGGAGCTGCTGGATAAGGCCTGTGCATGCGTTGTGGAAGAACTGAGGCGGCAGTCGGCGATGCCCGGCGCAGACGAAGGCCGCGCCGTTTATACGGCCCGCCGGTATGTACTGACGCATCTCCGGGGAGAGATCAGGCTGGACGACGTGGCGCGGCTGGTTTATATGAGCCCCACTTATTTCAGCGCGTTTTTCCGGCGGAAGACCGGGCAGACCTTCAGCGATTATGTGACCGGCTGCCGGATGGAGCGGGCGAAAGAACTGCTGGAGGACGGCTGCTTGAGCGTCGCCGCCGTGGGGGAAGCGGTGGGCTACCGGGATCCGGCCTATTTCAGCCGTCAATTTGCAAAACTGACCGGGATCAGGGCCAGCGTTTATCGTGAAAAGTGCCGACAGGATAAAAAAATCCAAGACATCTAAAGACTGTCCCATTGGAAGCGCCGGGCTGCGGATTTATACTGAAACCACCGATAGAAATTCAGGTGGAGGTGTTCCGCAGTGCTGAAAATATCTGAATACCGGATGCCGCTTTTGACGCACCGGCTGATTCCCGCCGGCCCGATCCCGACGGTGCAGAAGGCAGATTCGTGCTATCCCTATGAGACGTTCTGCGAAACCGCCAGACGGCCGGAACTCCGGTATTACCGGTTTGTGACATTGGAAAACGACCGGCTTGCAGTGACCATCTGCCCGGATCTGGGAGGGAAGGTGTATTCCCTCATTCACAAGGGGAGCGGGAAAAATGTCCTTGTCACGGAGCCGATTGTGCGCCCAATCCGGATTCTGCCCCGGCAGTTCTACATCGGAGGCGGCATTGAGGTGAGCTTTCCCATTTCGCACTCCCCGGTGCAGATGGTGCCGCTCTGCTGCCGCGTGATGGAGCGGGACGGCCGCATTTTCTGCTGCTGCGGCGAACGGGAGATCAAATTCGGTATGTATTTCACCGTGGAGTACTCTCTGGGGGAAAAGGACGCGTTTTTGACGCAGCGCACCCAATTTGTCAACCCTACAGGGCAGGCGCATCCGTGGATGTCCTGGTCCAACGCCGGCGTCCCGGCCCGCCCGGATACGGAACTGCATTATCCAAAGGGCGAGGTGCTGGAGCATGGGTGCGAGCTGCGAATGATTGACTGGGAAAAGCAGGGGCCCAGGACGCAGAGCGACATCCCGGTGATGACCGGATGGTTCTGGCGGAAGCCGGCCTGCAATGCCTTCGGCGCGTATACGCCGTCCCTCGGCGCCGGGCTGTATCATGTGGCGGATCCGGAGCAGGTTCCGGGGATCAAACTCTGGAGCGACGGCGTGGGTGGCCATATGGCCTTTGTGACCCAGTGGACGCTGAGCGGCGGGCAGTGCCTGGAGATTCAGGCGGGGCCGCTGGTGGATCAGGGGGTCAAGAATCTGCTGCAGCCGGGGCAGCGCCAGTGCCATACGGAGTTCTGGATCCCCACGGACAAGCCGCTGGAGATCGAACTGCTGCAGGTGCCGCAGGTCGCCCTTCCGCCGCAGTCGGAGATCCCGCTCTTTGCGTATGCCCGTCCGGAGGAAACGGAGATCTGGCAGCAGGTGATGGACGCATTTGCCCGGAACGATCGGGGACTGTTGCCGCAGCTTCCGGGCCTGGACAGCAACTGCTGGCCGCCCACGGGGCTGGAGGGCCTGGCGGATGCGCTGCACTGGGCCGCCGGCGATGGGAACAGCGGCGGCGGATGGCGGTTTTATGAAGGGGTGCTGCTGGGCGGGCTGGAACGCAGCGAAGAGGCGGTTGAAACACTGCTGAAAGCGGACGACGACCGCGGCTATGTGCTGGCGGCCCGCCTGATCCGCAGGAACCGCGGCGATTATGCCGCCGCCTATGACGCCATCTCCAGGGTGCGGTGCGAGGTTTTGGCGCTGCATCCGGAAGTGGTGTGCGAACGGGATCTGATTCTGGAGGGAATGGGGCCGGAACGGCTGGCCGAGCGGGAGGCCTGGATGGCGCGCACCGCCGGCCTGGCCGACGAATGGCTCATCGAGCGCCGCGCTTCCGTGCTGATTGCCAAAAAGGAGTTTCAGGCGGCCAAGGCGCTTCTGGAAAGCACGCCGTTCCAGCTGGTCCATCAGAGGTATGTGCGCCTGCCGCTGTGGGAGCAGGCGCAGGAAGGCCTGGGCCTGCCGCTGGATCACCCGCTCAATTGGATGGGGGAAGATACTCTGGCCGCGTTCGGAAAATATCAGGAATACGAAGGGGAATGACCGTACCGGCGGAGATCCATACAAGGAACGCAAGAATGGAGGAAAACAGAATGAAAAAATTATTTGCCCTGCTTCTGGTGTTTGCCCTGACCGTTGCCCTGGCCGGCTGCACCATGAATGCGCCCACTGCGGACCGGGAACCTGACGGGGAAACCGGGGACTCCGGCGGCGGATCCGCCACGTCCTTCACCATCGGCTATACGCCCCAGTCCATGGAATTTTCCTACTTTCAGGATGTGGTCAAAGGTATGCAGGATCAGGCCGACGAGTCGGGGTATGATGTGGAAATCATTGTGAAGGATCCCCAGATGGATGCGGCCAACCAGGTGACGGCCGCAGAAGAACTGGTGACTGCAGGCTCGCAGCTGGTGATCGTCTGTTCGGTGGATCTGGCGGCCATGCCTCCCATTGTGGACTATATCAAAAATGAAAAGGGGCTGCCGCTGATCGCGCACCAGTCGCCGTTCGAGGGTGCGGACTGCTATGTATCCATAGAGGACTACTCCTTTGGCAAGACCGGCGGAAACGCTGTGGGGAAGTATATCGCCGACCAAATGGGCGGCCAGGCCAAGATTGCCATCCTCCATGGCAAGACGGTGGGGGAAAACCTGGTGCAGCGGTATCAGGGCTATGTGGACGGGATCAGGGAGTTTGCGCCGGACGTAGAAATTGTGGCGGAGGCGGCCGGCTACGAGGAAGAGATGGCCATGGAGGCGCTCAGCACCATTTTGACGGAGCATCCCGACATTGACATTGTGATCGGCACCAATGACCCCGGACAGCTGGGCGCCTACGCAGCCGTGGAAGCGGCCGGCCTGACCGGGCAGATCAAAGTCTGCGGCATCGGCAGCGAGCAGCGGATTCTGGAATACGTCCGCGACGGCAAGATCCTGTACTCCGTGGGCGACGGCGCCTACGAAACCGGCCGCCTGCTGATGGAAGACTCCATTAAAATGCTCAACGGAGAGGCGGTGGAGAAGGAACAGCCCATCGAATGCCAGCTGATCGATGCAGACACGGCCGTCGAGATGCTTGGGAGATCGTAAACCGCGGCAGGGCATGCGGAGGCCTGCGCCTCCGCATGCCCCCAGGGACCAACGTTGAAAAGGGATGGATGGCATGGAAAGTCAGATTGTTCTGAGAGCGGAACACATAAGCAAACGGTTTGGCGTGGTCAAAGCGCTGGATGATGTGAGCTTTGATCTTATGCAGGGGGAAGTCCATGCGCTGGTCGGCGCCAACGGGGCCGGCAAAAGCACGCTGATCAAGGTTCTGACCGGCTTTCACCGGCCGGATTCCGGACGTATTTTACTGGCCGGCGGCCGGGAAGCAGCCTTTCACTCGCCGGCGGACAGCATCCAAATGGGCGTTTCCTGCGTGCATCAGGAAATTGATGTTGCAAGGGATCTGACGGTTGCCCAGAATATTTTTCTGGGCAACGACAGGCAGTTTTCCAGATTCGGCGTGATCAGCCACAAAGCCATGGCGGCGGCGGCGCGGGCCATTCTGGATTCCCTGGGGCTGGATATCGGGACGGAGGATCCGGTCGGCGGCCTGTCATTCAGCCAGATGCAGATGATCATGATTGCCAACGCTCTGGCCAAGGGGGCCAGGATCCTCATTTTTGACGAGCCTACCTCCTCCCTTTCCAAAAACGAAATCGAGCATCTGTTCCGGGAAATTGAACGGCTGAAGCAGCGCGGAATTTCCATTGTTTATATTTCGCACCACATGGATGAGGTGTTTCATCTGGCAGACCGGGCCAGCGTCCTGCGGGAAGGGCGCTGCGTGGGGACGGTGGACATGCGGGAGGCCACGGTGGAGACGCTGGTACAGATGATGATCGGCCGGGCCGTCCGGCGCACGGAACGCCGGGTAGGTTCGGATACCGGCCAGTGCGTGCTGGAGGTCAAAGACCTTTCCACCACCGACGGACGGGTGAACGGCGTGAATCTGAGGCTCAACCGGGGACAGGTCATCGGCCTTTACGGCATTGTCGGCGCGGGCCGCACGGAGCTGGCCAAGGCGATCTTCACCGGAAAGCACATCCGCTCCGGAACCGTTTCCGTGAACGGTGCGCCGGTGAAAATCAGAAATGAGCGGGACGCCATCCGCCACAGTATCGTCTATTCCTCAGAGGCCCGGAAAGCGGAAGGGCTGCTGCTGAATCTGTCGGTGCAGCAGAACATCAGCATCACTGTCCTGGACCGGATTTCGCGCTGGACGGTGATCAACCGCCGCAGGGAAGCGGCGCTGGCGGATCAGTACATTGAAAAAATGGGCATTGTTACGCCCGGAAAGCATGCGGCGGTGGGGACGCTCAGCGGCGGCAATCAGCAGAAGGTTGTAATCAGCCGCTGGTTTGCCACCGACAGCCAGGTGATGATTTTCGATGAGCCGACCATCGGCATCGACATTGCCGCGAAGCAGGATGTGCTGAACATCATCCGCGAAAGCGCACAGAACGGAAAATCGATTATTGTCATCTCCTCGGAAATGGAAGAACTGTTTGACGTGTGCGATCAGATTTATGTGATGCGCATGGGCAGGGTGGAACGGGTGTTCCGTCCCGGCCAGTTTTGCTCCAGAGAAGTCATGGCCGCCGCAACGGGAGGAATTGTCAATGGGTGAATCATCGGTGAAAAACAGAAAAAACCTGGTCAATCGCAACAATTTTTTTGAAATATGGGGCGTTCCCATTGCGCTGGCTGTTCTGTGCCTGGTCATGACGCTGACCACCAAATCATTTGCCACACTGGACAATATCCTCAATATACTGCGCAATATTTCCATTCTGGCGATTGCCGGGATCGGTTCCACGCTGATTTTCATCTCCGGCGGCATGGATATTTCCATCAGTTCGGTGATGGCGCTCGGCGGCGTCTCGGTGATGGCCATGATCACCCGCGGCGGAATCCCCACAGTCCCGGCGATCCTCATTGCCGTTATTCTGGGCTGCCTGGTGGGAGTTGTCAACGGGAGCCTGGTAACCTTTGTCAAGCTGCCGCCGTTCATTGCCACACTGGGTACCATGCAGGCGGTCCGCGGCTGCTGCTACATCTATACCGGCGGCTACTCCATTTACGGCGAGGGGCTGTCCGCAGGCTTCAAAATGCTGGGCCGCGGGTATGTAGGCCCGATCCCGGTTCCGGTGATCGTGATGGTCATCCTCTATGCCGCATTTATCTTCCTCCTGCGCAAAACCACGTTCGGAACCCAGATCTATGCTGTGGGAAGCAATGAAAACGCCAGCGCGCTGTTTGGCATCGCTGTGAAAAAGGTCAGGATTCTGGTCTATATGATCGGCGGGATGACCGCCGCCATGGCCGGGGTCATCCTGGCGTCCCGTCTGCAGTCGGCGCAGGGGGCGCTTGCCGACGGCATGGAATTTGATGTGATGACGGCGGTGGTGCTGGGCGGCACCAGCATCTACGGCGGCAAGGGGAAGCTGGGAAGGACGCTGCTGGGGGCCCTGGTGATCGGGGTGATCAACAACGGCATGACGCTCATGAACGTCTCAACCTTTTACCAGATGGTGGTTTCCGGCGTCGTGCTCGTTCTGGCGCTGGCGCTGGATCGGCTGAGCGTCAAATAAAAGGGGCGCTGCGGAAAGCCATTCCGGCGTACAGGCGCTCCGGCAGGCTGCAGCCTGCCGGAGCGCCTTGTGGATTTTTACGATTTTTGGGGAAAAATCTTTTACAGAATGCCCATAGACATTCGATACGGCATTGCGTAGACTTAATAATATCCTCGGAGTGTGCGACGTTCCCGTCGGAACCGGCATGCCCCGGCTGAAATCAGGTGGTGATTGGATGTTAAGGACGGCCTTTGCGTCCTTTTCATAAATATTCAAAGGCCCGCATGCACTCCACTCCTTGCGTGCGGGTACCCATAATGAAGGAGGAAACATCCGCCCGGCTTGCGGTGCGGCAGTGTGGAGACCTGTCGCAGAAGCAGCGCGGCCCTGAGCGGCCGGCTGTGAGGCTGTTCCATGCGGAGGCAGAACAGTCAAAGCCAGAAAGACATGGCAAGTGTAACCCTGAAAAACGTCAAGAAGATCTACCCCAACAGCAACGACGGCAAGAAGAGCAAGAAGAAGAAAAAGGACGAGCACGTATCCGACGAGCCGAAGGCCAACCTGCAGATCACAGACAAGGGCGTTGTGGCGGTGCAGGAGTTCAGCCTGGATATCGCCGACAAGGAATTCATCGTGCTGGTCGGCCCTTCCGGGTGCGGAAAGTCCACCACGCTGCGGATGATTGCGGGCCTGGAGGAAATCACCGAGGGCGAACTGTACATCGGGGAAAAGCTGATGAACGATGTGGCTCCCAAGGATCGCGACATCGCCATGGTGTTCCAGAATTACGCGCTGTATCCGCACATGACGGTCTACGAGAACATGGCCTTTGCGCTGAAGCTGCGGAAAACGCCCAAAGCGGAAATTGACCGGAAAGTGAAGGAAGCCGCGGCGATCCTGGATATTACGGAATACCTGAACCGGAAGCCCAAGGCGCTGTCCGGCGGCCAGCGGCAGCGTGTGGCCATTGGCCGCGCCA
>JAHZEF010000242.1:395-1532 GCA_019422005.1 Clostridiales bacterium | reverse complement strand
GGGGGACTCCCCCCCGCCGCCATCGGCGTCCGGCGCAGGGTCGGGGCCGGCGTCCGCATCCGGGGTTTCGGTCTGGGAATCGTCGGCTGCAGGCACTCTGCTGTCCGAGGCGCAGGCCGCCAGGGAAACCACCATAACCAGCGCCAGCAGCAGTGCAAGCAACTTTTTCATTTTCATGCTCCTCCAAAATCGTGGGACGGCGGTGCCGTCCGTGGTTGTGGAGATATTTTATCATGGTAAAGCGCTAATGTAAAGAAGTCAATGTAGCAAATAACCAACAGGATTCCACCGCTTTTTTTGTCACTATCCACAAAACGGCTCAGGCGTCGAACAGGCCCAGGACCGCAATTCCGACAACCACCAGCGCGATCATCGCATAGTGGCGGACCGACAGCTTTTCTTTCAGGAAAATACGCCCCCAAAGCACCGACGCCACGCAGTAAGAGGAAATGATCGGCGCCGACATCATCAGATGCTCCGCGTCGGCGATGGCGTAGATATAGGCGAACTGCCCGGCCGTCTCAAACAGGGCGCCGGCATATTTCGGCGCCTCCATTTTCGGCACCAGCCGGTCCTTCCTGATCACAACCACATAGAGGAAGCTGACGGCGGCCGCAAACAGGAACGTCAGCTCATAAGCCACATTGGCCGACCCTTCTCCGGAGGCGGTCATGGTGCCGATCCTGGCAATCACCAGGTTGTCCGCAAACGTGCCGGCAGCATCCAGCAGGCAGTAGGCGATGGGCAGGGCAAGCGCCAGCCAGGATTTGGCATATTTGTAATTGGACGCTTCCTGCCTCGCGCGGCGCAGCGCCTCGTCTTCCCGGGATTCCACAATTCCCAGGCCGATCACGCCGGCGCAGACCAGCGCCACCGCCGACAGCTGCCATCCGTTTACAGCGCTGATGCCCCCGGTCAGCAGGCTCAGTACCGCCACCAGCGCGCCGGACGAATTGCAGATCGGCGACGAGATGGACAGTTCAATATACCGCAGGCCCACATATCCCAGCGTCATGGACAGGATGTACAGGACCGACACCGGCAGATAGGTCCAGATCACGGCCAGGCTGATTTCAACGCCGTTGACAAAGATCTCCCAGGCCGCGTGAAGTCCCATCACCACGCCCACCGCCATGA
>JAHZEF010000242.1:0-385 GCA_019422005.1 Clostridiales bacterium | reverse complement strand
CATTTTCAGATGGGCATACCGGTCACGGGCGTCGCGGCATCCAATTTTGGAAAACAGGTCCGAGCCGCTCCAGCAGAGCAGCGTAACCAGAGACAACCAAAACCACATATGCGTATTTCCCTCTTTCTGTCTTTTCTTCGCTTGAATCGTCAGTCTGCCGTCCCGCAGTCCTCTCCCGGCAGCCGGGGCACAATCCCTGCGTCGCAGAGCTTCTGCAGCGACATCAGGATCCCCAGCTTTGCGTGGTACCACGTCAGGCCGCCCTGAAAGTAAACCGCATAGGGCGGACGGATCGGGCCGTCGGCGGACAGTTCAATGGACGATCCCTGGACAAAGGCGCCGGCGGCCATAATCACCTGGCTGTCATAGCCGGGCATATCCCACG
>JAHZEF010000241.1 GCA_019422005.1 Clostridiales bacterium | reverse complement strand
GCTCGTCGCCGCCGAGAATGACGCACCGGACCTTATCCAGGCCATGCGTCCGGCACAGCGCGTTTACCGGCAGGACCAGGTCTTCCCGCGTCACCACCACAATCTCGTCGATACATCCGCAGCCCTGGAACGTCCGCAGCGTCCGCAGGATCACCGGCTCTCCGCCCAGATCCGCCATCATCTTATCGATGCCGTTCATCCGCGTCGCAGAACCCGCCGCCACAATCACTGCGGCACAGCGCGGGCGGCTGCGCTCCTGCCTCCGCTGGATTGTCCTTCGCAGAATCTCCATACTACAGCTCCATCACCGTTTTTTTAAATGCGTCGCCCCGAACCATAAAATTCCGGAAATGGTCAAACGAGGCGCTGGCCGGAGAAAGCATCACCACATCGCCCGGCCCGGCCAGCCCCGACGCCGCCCGGATCGCCTCGTAAAAGTCCCCGAACTCCACAATCTGCAGGGCGTCCGGGTTGTAGGACGGCGCGGCTTTTACCGCTTTTTTGATTTTTTCCGACGTTGCCCCGGTCAGAACCAGTATTTTGACATGCTCCACAATTTCCGGCCCGAGGGCGTCATAGGGGATCTGCTTGTCATAGCCGCCGGCGATCAGAATAATCTTCCGGTCAAAGCTCCGCAGCCCCGCGATGGTCCGGGAGGGGCTGGAGGCGATGGAATCGTTGTAATAGCTGACGCCGTCCTTCACCCGTACCAGCTCAATCCGATGCTCCACCCCGCCGAACGTCCTTGCCACCGCGCGGATGTCGTCGTCAGACGCCAGGCCTTCCACGGCGCAGATTGCAGCCATATAGTTTTCCACGTTGTGAATCCCCGGAATCATGATTTCCGACTGCTTCAGGATCGCCCCAGGCGCGTCCCCCGTCCGGTATATCACACCGTTTTCCAGGCAGACGCCTGCCGCAGGCCGGCTGCGCCTGGAAAATTCCAGCACATGCCCCGGCGCTTTCGCCGCAAAGCTGCCGGTGATCGGATTGTCGGCGTTCAGCACGACCACATCCCCCGCCGACTGGTGCAGATATACATTCTCTTTCGCGGACACATATTCTTCCATGTCTTTGTGAACGTCCAGATGGTTCGGCGCCAGATTGGTAATCACCGCCACATGGGGGCTGCGTTTCATATCCAGAAGCTGAAAAGAGCTCAGCTCAACAACCGCCGCATCGCCGCAGGCCATCCGGCCGGCCAGGGGCAGCAGCGGCCTGCCGATATTGCCGCCCACCCAGACCGTTCTGCCCGCCTGCTTCAAAATTTCCGAAATCAGCGTAGTGGTGGTAGTCTTGCCGTCGGAGCCGGTCACAGCGATGATTGTACAGGGGCAGACTTCAAAAAACGCCTCCATCTCCGAGGTCATCACCGTTCCGGACGCCCGGAGGCGCTTCAGCTCCGGCCGGGCCGGATGCAGCCCCGGCGTCCGGAACGCCACCTCCCCCTCCAGATCCTCCAGATAGCGCTCCCCCAGCTTCAGGCGCAGGCCCGACGCTTCCAGTTCCAGCACCTCCGGATCCAACTGCTCCCGCTCTGCCCGGTCGCAGCCCGTCACCAGCGCGCCATGGCGCAGAAGCAGGCGCACCAGCGGGCGGTTGCTGACTCCAAGCCCCAGGACCAGCACCTGCCTGCCGCGCAGCGCTTCAAAATAGCGGTTCATACGCTCATTCATGTCCATATCCCTCTCGGCGCCTCCGGCGCCGTTCCACTTTCTCCTCATTGTCTGCGTATTTCATTATATCGGTGTTTTCTATTTTTTGCAACCGATTTGACATTTGTCCCGGAATCAAGTAGAATAACAGCGCGACCGGGCCGGACAGCCGCGCGGCCAGTGCCGAAAGGCCCGCCGTGAGGAAAGTCCGGGCTCCACAGGGCAAGGATAACGGGTAACGCCCGCCGA
>JAHZEF010000240.1:538-1925 GCA_019422005.1 Clostridiales bacterium | reverse complement strand
GTTCAATTCCGCCCTCCACAAATTCATTGCATTCTGCAGCCGGCTCCGTCAGGCGGTAATCCTCGCCGGCGGTCAGATAGGAAAAGGATTCATATCCGCGATAGCCCTTTTTCAGTTCCATGATCTATTTGACTCCTTTATTATGGTTTGACAAACTTGGGCGGCGTCTGAAACGCCTTTTTGCTGTGGGACAGGCCGCAGGCAAGCGTGGCCTCCAGAAGCTTCAGCGAGGCGATCGCCGGATTCACTACGGGAATCCCCAGCTGCTCCGACATCTCAAAATTCGCCTCCGTAAAGGCCAGGGACATGCAGCCGAGCACAATACAGTCGGCCCGGTCCTGATCCCGCGCCAGCACGGCCTCCTCCATGGCGCGCCGCCGCGCAATCCCCGGATCCCGGTTCACATCCAAAACCGACACGTTGGTCGCACGGACAGAGGCAAGCTTCCGCTCTAGGCCGTTTTTCAGCATCAGGTTCTCCAGCGCAGGCACAATGGACTCCGTAACCGTCACAATGGAAAAACGGTGGCTCAGCATCGCCGCCAGATACGCCGAAGCCGCACCGGGGCCGATGACCGGAATCTTTACCATTTCCCGCGCGCCGTCCAGCCCGGGGTCGCCGTAGCAGCCGATGATCACACCGTCAATCCCCTGCTTCTCCGCCTCCATAATTTTCTGAATGGTCTCCACGGAGGCAACCAGTTCCTCGTACTCCGACTCAATGGACGCCGGGCCGGAACGAATATAGTCAATGACGACTTCCGTCCCAGCCGCCGCATATTTCTGCAGAATCCCGCGGCGGCGCTCCATCTCCTCCAGGCCAAGACCAATCTCCACGTTGCCGGGAAGCAAATACAGCAGCTTCACAACGATCGGACCTCCTATCCTTCAAAATCTTTAACTATATCATACTTTACATTGCTGATGTGAGGTAGTGCAAATTTGCATTACTGCATTCGAATTTTGCAAAACAATCCTTTCCAGCTCCCCTTTGAATTTCTGAAAAGTTATAAAAAACCTCTGAAATAATACGGTTCACGCAAAAAAACCACCTTCTGACCAGAAGGTGGTTATGCAGAATTCTCATATTTATATGAAGATTTCCAAGATATCGTCTCTTGTAATCCGCGGCGTTTTCCGGTATTGTGAAGGTTGTTCAGCCGGCGAACCGGTCAAATACCGCTTGAACCTCGTCAATAAAGCCGCGAACCGCCGGCGCCGCGCCTCTCCCCTGCCGGTAAAACAGCAGAGTCTGGATATTGCTTGTCATGCCGGCAACCGGGATACTGGTCAACGCCCCACCCAGGATTTCAAACCGTCTCGAATCCACCCCTACAAAATAGGCGTCGGTGTTGCGCAGGATGTCGTGAAGGAAGCCGCGTTCTTTC
>JAHZEF010000240.1:0-450 GCA_019422005.1 Clostridiales bacterium | reverse complement strand
GGGCTTGAAATTGTGAAAGTCAGAGCAGTACATCAGCTCCCATGGAACCTCTCCGATATATGCCACCCGCGGAAACGGCGCCAGCTGCTCCTGCGTCACTTCAGGGAGCGCCGCCAGCGGATGGCCGCTCCGCACCGTGACGCAGCCGTGCAGGCTGGGCATGTCCAGCAGCTCATAGCCGCGCTTCTGCAGCGTTTCCCGGTAGGCCGCCGCTTCGCTCTCCGCAAAATGAATCATTCCCAGCGTATAATCCGCAGCCTCCATATGCTCCAGAACCTGATCCGCTGTCAAATAGGCGTCCAAAATAATGTCCGCATACTCGTATGCATCTCCGCAGCGCTGATAAAAGTTGACCAGCGCCTGGGAGACGATGCTGCTCTGATAGGCGCAGATCCGAAGCCTCAGCGTACTGCGGTTCAGGCCGCCGCCGGAGTATCCCTCCATGACCTG
>JAHZEF010000024.1:21199-21862 GCA_019422005.1 Clostridiales bacterium | reverse complement strand
GCAAACGCCGGGTCAGCCCCAGCTCGGGGCCTGAGCCGGTCAGCACAAAGGAGGCTTCGGGAAAATGGATCGACATATCTTTCTGGTTGGGATGCCTGGAAGCGGCAAAAGCGCCCTTGGACGCAGGGTAGCTTCCAAGCTGCAGATCCCCTATCTGGATACGGACGTCTATTTGACCGAAACCACGGGTATGGACACGGCCCAGCTCTACCAGTATTTTGGGGAGCAGGCTTTCCGCGACGGTGAGACCCGCCTGTTGCAGAACCTTGCCGGGGCCGTGCCGGGCATGAGCTTCTTTGGCGGCTCTCCCCTGCCGTCAGCACTGCGCTGCCGGGCCCCGCTCTTGAGTTCGGGGATGAGGATGCCCGGTTATGCGGAAATCATCCAATTGGCGCAGACGCAGCCTTATGAGGCGCCGGAGGGCGGGATTCCCGCCGCGGAAAAGGCTCAGCATCGGGACGCACCCGGCGGCGCACGGCGGGAAGCCCGTTTTCCCGTTCGCCCTGCCGGACAGCCTGTCTGTCCGGTGCGCGGCGCTTCCCGGCGCCCCGCCCGCTCCCTCCGCTTCATCTGCGGCGCGAAGTTTACATCTGGTCAGGATCTTTGATACAGTTCAGAGAAGCACAGCGGCGGGCTGCGCGCTTCTCTCCGGAAAGAAGGCAT
>JAHZEF010000024.1:16533-21189 GCA_019422005.1 Clostridiales bacterium | reverse complement strand
TCCCGCGGTATCGGGGCGGCGCTGACCGAAGCGCTCCTGCGGGAGGAATACCAGGTCTGCGGGCTGAGCCGCAGTCCCGGCCGGATCCCGGAGGCCGACTGGGTCGCCTGCGATGTTGCGGACCGGGCGGCGGCAGAGGAGGCATTCCGCTCTGTTTACAGTACATACGGCCGGATTGATCTGCTGGTGAACAATGCCGGGATGGGGGTATCCGGCGCCGTGGAATTCACGCCGGAGGCGCAAATCCGCAGGCAGCTGGAAGTAAATCTGCTGGGAGCGGTTCACTGCACCCAGCAGGTGCTGGGCCCCATGCGGGAGCAGGGCGTTGGCCGGATTCTGTTCACCTCGTCGCTGGCGGCGATTTTCCCGCTTCCCTTTCAAAGCTTTTACTCCGTCAGCAAGGCCGGGCTTGACAGCTTCAGCGACGCCCTGCGCCTCGAAATGCGCCCCTTCGGGATTGAAACCTGCGCCATTCTGCTCAACGATGTGAAAACCGGTTTCACCGACAGCCGGTGCAAGACGCCGGACGGCGACGACGTCTACTGCGGCCGGATCGGCGCCTCTGTTGCGAAAATGGAACGTTCGGAACGCAGCGGGATTCCTCCGGAGCAGATTGCTTCCGCCGTAACGCGTCTGCTGCGCCGGCGCCGCCTGCCGCCGCATAAAATTATCGGGGCGGGCAATGAACTGCTCGGTCTTCTTGAGCGGCTTCTGCCCGCACAGGCCATGCTTTTTCTGCTCGGGAAAATTTACGGCTGACCGCCGGGGAATACGGCGGCCGAAGCCGCCGCGCCGCACGGGAAAGACAGGAGGCACGCTTCCTGTCTTTTTTTGTCTATTGACGGAAAGACGAAATCCAGACAATTATTTCAGATAATATAACCAATGAAATTCCAGCAATTTCCCGCTATAATTGATATAGCATTACATCGCGAAACGTTTCGACATACTTTGACCGAGTCGCCTGGGGGGCTGCGCATGTACAAGCTGATGTTGGTAGAGGATGAAGAGATTGTCCGGGAAAGCATGATCCAGAATATTGTATGGGAACAGTATGGCTTCCAGCTTTCCGGCGCCTGCAGGAACGGGCAGGAGGCGCTGGAGCAGGTGCCGATCCTCCTGCCGGATGTGGTTGTTACGGATATCTGCATGCCTCTGGTGGACGGCCTGGAGCTTGCGCGCTATCTCCGCGAACATTACCCTTCCATTTTCGTTGTGATCCTGACGGGTTTCAGCGAGTTTTCCTATGCGCAGCAGGCGGTTCAGCTGCGGGTGCACGATTTCATTCTCAAGCCTGTGGTTCCGCGGGAATTCTGCGCCATTCTCGCCAAATTGTCTGCGGAGCTGCAGACCCGCGATTCCCGCCGCAGCAGCATGCGTTCCCTGCAAAGCCGCGCCAATCAGGCGGAGGCCATTCTCCGCAGCAGTGTATTCCGTCATATCCTGCGCGCTTCCATGACTTCGGAAGAGGTCCGAATCGCCGCCGAACGCGCCGGCCTGCGCCTGGACTGCGCCGTTTACTGCGCGCTGTTCTGTCAGGCGCAGCATATATCGCAGAGCATCACGGAGGCGCAGCGGCTGCAGGACGCGGTGCAGGAGGTCGCCGTGCGCTTTCCCAATTGTACCGGCGCCCTGCTGGACGACCGCTATGCAGTCCTCCTGATCGGCGGGAGAACGCAGGAGGAGGTCACAGGCCGCTCCCGGGATGCCGCCGATATGCTGGCCAACGCCGTTTCCCGTGCCTGCGGCGTCCCGGCCGTCGCAGGCGTTGGAACCTGCTGCTGCAGCCTCAGCGGGCTGCACCGCTGCTTTCAGGAGGCGTTTCATGCCCTGGGATACGGGTTCTCCACCGGTCAGAAGGTTGTGGTGGACCGCCTGGCCCTGGCTGCAGAGCGGCCGGTGACTGCCGGGCATCCCCTCCCCGGCGAGCAGAGCATCGTTCAGGCCCTGCAAACCCGCAGCGAAGCGGCGGTGGAGGATCGCCTGAACGATCTGTTTGACGAAATGCGCCGGCGCAGCCTGCATCTGAGCGCCTGCGTCCCGGTACTTGAGCGGCTTCGCTTCGCCCTGACAGATCTGATCCCGCGCGATTCCCTCCGCGCCGCTTCCCATATCCCGCCGGCGGAGCAGTGGTTTCGGATCGAAGAGCTCCACCAGGCCTATGCGCAGCTGGCGGCGTTTGTCCTGCGCTGTCTGAAGCCGCAGGAAGAAGATCCCGCCCAGCGCTGCGTGGAAAGCGCCAAGGGGTATATCCTGCAGCACTATCATGACAGTGAATTTTCCCTCTCCGAACTGCTTTCCCTGCTGAACGTCAGCAAAAGCTATTTCTCCGCCGTGTTCAAGGCACAGACAGGCCAGACCTTTATCGAATACCTGACCAGCCTCCGGATGGACAAGGCCCGCTGCCTCCTGGCCACAACCAATCTCTGTACCTATGAGATCGCCGAGCGGATCGGGTTTACAGACCCGCACTATTTTTCCGTGACCTTTAAACGTTACGTGGGAAAAACGCCGCGGGAATACCGGGAGAGCGCGCTGTGAGCGGCCGACGGCACGGCACGCGCCGCAGCATCAGCACCACCATGGTGCTGTCCTTCACCGCTCTGATCGTCATCGTCACGCTGTTGATCGTCGCACGCTCTTATACCTATACCCGGGAGCAGCTTCAGAACACGGCCGCAGATTATACCGGCCAGCTGATCTCACAGGTCAATGCGGAAATTGACATGTACGTGGAATACATCAAGGATATTTCCGACTTTGTGGTGGACAACGACTCCGTTTCCGCTTATCTGACGTCCGGCGAGGCCGGCATGCCGGTTTCCCGGGTGGAGCAGCTGCTGGTCAGCACTGCGGAGATCCGTCCTGAGATCACCGCCATCGCCCTGGCTTCCGGGGACGGCACCGTATTGCTGGGCAGCCGTTCCGCGCAGGTGAACCCATACGCAGACTGCCTGCATTCCGTCTGGTATCTCGGCGCTCTGCGCGCGCCGGAGGATGTGTTTGTATCCTCCTCCCGGGTGGAAAACCTGATTGCCGGCCAATACCAATGGGTCGTGTCCTTTTCCAAGGCCGTGCCGGACAGCACCGGCAGCCCGGCGGGCGTGCTGCTGGTGGATCTCAACTATGAGGTCATCGACGCCATCTGCAGCAACATCCAGCTCGGCAACCGCGGATACATCTTTCTGGTCGACGGGGCAGGGGAAATACTCTGGCACCCTCAACAGGATCTGATCAACGCCGGCCTGAAGCAGGAGCACGTCCGGGAGGTGCTCGACGGCGGCCCGGGTCCGCTGACGCTGTCCACAGACTCCGGCCAGCGTCTGTATTTCTCCCAGCGCTCCAGCGCCACAGGCTGGACGGCCGTAGGCGTGGCCTATCCGGAAGAGCTGCTTCAGCAGCAGGAACAGATGTACCGCCAGTATATCGCCATCGGCGCCCTTGCGCTGGGCGTGGCCCTGCTGCTTTCCATTCTGATCTCCCGCGCCATCACCACCCCGCTGCGGAAGCTCGCGTCCACCATGCAGGCCATGGAACAGGGCGACCTGTCCATCCGGAGCGACGTCCATGCCAACAATGAAGTCGGCCAGCTGAGCGACACTTTCAACCATATGATTGCCACCACCCAGGCGCTGATGGCGCAGCAGCTCCGCAACGAAGAGCAAAAGCGTCAGAATGAGTGGAAGCTCCTGCAGGCGCAGATCAAGCCGCACTTTATCTACAATACGCTGGACTCCATTATCTGGATGAGCCATGCAGGGCACAATGAGGCGGTGGTGGAAATGACCAGCGCACTTGCACGGCTGCTGCGCAACTCCATCGGCAGCGGCAAGGAGATCATCCCGCTGGGCGAGGAGCTGGCCCATGTGGAAAGCTATCTGGCCATTCAGAAAATGCGCTATCGGGAAAAGCTGCAGTTTGAACTGGACATCGATCCCGAGACACGCGCCTGCCTGCTGCCGAAGCTGGTGCTGCAGCCGTTGGTGGAAAACGCCATCTATCACGGTATCAAAGTCAAGGAGCAGGGCGGAACCGTCCGCGTCACCTCCATGCTGGACGAGGGCAAGCTGCTGATCACAGTGGAGGACGACGGCGCCGGTATGACAGCGGAACAGCTTTCCCATATCTACGATCAAAAGGACAGCGATGAATCGTCGTCCAAAATCGGCGTCTGCAATGTCAGCGAGCGCTTTCACATCTATTTTGGAGAGGATTTCGGTCTGAAGTTTTTCTCCGAGCCCGATAAGGGAACGACAGCCATGCTGATTCTGCCGCCGCTCACCGGCGAAAAGGGGGAACAGGGCCATGAGGCTTCCGTATAAATTGTCCGCATTGCTCCTGGCGCTGGCGCTGCTGACAGGCTGCACCGCACAGGACCGTCCGCTGGAGGTCGCCCTGGTCCTGAAAACCACGGTGGAAACGGCCGAATTCTGGGAACAGGTCATGGACGGCGTCTACAGTGCAGTGGACGAATTCGGCGTGCAGCTGACCGTCGCCAGTCCGCCCAGCGAGACGGCGGTGGAGGAGCAGATCGCCATCATGGAGGAAACCATCCAGGCGTCGCCGGATGTGATCATCCTCACCTCACCCGACTATGACCGCCTCGCCCCTGTAACGGAGGCTGCCGACGCGGCCGGGGTCTGCGGCATTACCATG
>JAHZEF010000024.1:15897-16523 GCA_019422005.1 Clostridiales bacterium | reverse complement strand
ACGTCCATTCCGACGTTCGGAAACCCTTTGTGGCCAGCGACAACTATCAAATCGGCCTGGAACTCGGCCGCCGGATGCGGGACGTCCTGGACGCCGGCCAGGTTGCGGTGCTGACCCACAGCACCGTGGCTTCCTCCGGCATGGACCGCGCCCAGGGCGCCGTGGACGCCATGGCGTCAAATCCGGAACTGGAGGTCGTGGGCGTTTACGACTGTGAAAACGACGGGACAAAGGCCAAGGCCATTGTCAGCCGCCTGCTGGACGCGTATCCCGCACTGTCAGGCTTTGTCTGCACCAATGAAGTCTGTAACCTGGCGGTTGCCGCGCAGCTGACGGCGCTGGATCTGGGCGGCAGGGTGGCGGTCATCGGCTGCGACAATTCCCAGCAGCAGATACAGTATCTGGAACAGAATGTCATTCAGGCAATTGTAATCCAGCGCCCGTTCAACATGGGGTACACCGCCGTGGAACAGGCGGTGCGGGCCGCGCGCGGAGAGCCCCTGCCGGACTTTACCGAAATTGCCTGTGTCGCCATTACACAGGACAATATGTACAATTTTGACAACCAAAAATTGTTATTTCCGTTCTAAGTGATGTCGAAATTTTAAATTTGTGTATTATTTTCA
>JAHZEF010000024.1:3482-15887 GCA_019422005.1 Clostridiales bacterium | reverse complement strand
CTTTTGGTGGACGAAATTCTGTTCGGCTTTCCCCCTGATTCTGGTATGCTGTGTACAGAGACATGACGGCCGATCGCGAAACGTTTCGTTGCAGTCGGCCCATTTGACAGAAACAGGAGGATGATCGGTGAATGTCTGAGATACTGCTAAACATGCATGGAATCCAGAAATACTTTCCGGGCGTCCATGCCTTGGACAATGCCCATTTGGAATTGAAGGCCGGCGAGGTTATGGCGCTGATCGGCGAAAACGGCGCCGGAAAGTCCACGCTGATGAAAATTCTGACGGGCATTTACACCAAGGATGACGGCGTCATCGAACTTTACGGCAAGCCCACGGAGATTACCTCTCCCCATCACGCCCAGCAGCTGGGGATCAGCATCGTCCACCAGGAATTGAACCTGATGCAGGATCTGACTGTGGCCGAAAATATCTTTGTCGGCCGGGAACCCTCCAAAGGCCCCTTTCTCAACCAGAGGGAGCAGAACCGGATGGCAGACGACCTGCTGCAGTCCCTGCATCTGAACATTTCGGCCAAAACCGCAGTCAAGCGGCTGACCGTGGCAAAGCAGCAGATGGTGGAAATCGCCAAGGCGCTTTCCTTCAACAACACCAGGATCCTCATCATGGATGAACCCTCGGCCGCCCTGACCACCAGTGAAATTGAGGATCTCTTCAAGTTTATCCGCCGCCTGAAGGCGACCGGCGTGGGCGTGATCTACATTTCCCACCGCATGGATGAGCTGAAGGAAATCACCGACCGGATCACCGTCATGCGCGACGGCCAGTACGTCGACACCGTCAGCACCGCGGAAACCACCATCGATCAGGTCGTGCAGATGATGGTCGGGCGCGTGATTTATGAAGAACCAAAGAGCCGTTCCAACGTCCCCGGGGACGCCCCCGTTGTTCTGGAGGCGGAAGGGCTGGTATCCGCCGACGTCAAGAACGTTTCCTTCAAACTGCGCAAAGGCGAAATTCTCGGCTTTGCCGGCCTGATGGGCGCCGGGCGGACGGAAACCATGCGCCTGATCTGCGGCGCGGACCGGCGCGAAGCCGGCACCATCCGGATCAACGGCAGGGAGGCAAGGATCCGCACGCCCAGAGACGCGGTTGCCGCCGGCATCGGCTATCTGTCTGAGGACCGCAAGCGCTACGGCTTGTGCCTGGGGCTTTCCGTCGCGGACAATACCGCGCTGCCTTCCCTGGAAAGCCTGTCCGGCCCGGTATTCGTACGGGACGGAGCGGTGGAGAAGCAGACCAGGGAGTTTATTGAAAAGATCAAAATCAAAACCCCTTCTTCCCAAACGCTGGTCCGAACGCTGTCCGGCGGCAATCAGCAGAAGGTTGTAATCGCCAAGTGGCTGCTGCGGGACTGTGATATTCTGATTTTTGACGAACCCACCCGCGGGATCGACGTGGGCGCCAAAAGCGAAATTTACAAACTGATGAACCAGCTTGCGGCAGCCGGCAAGTCCATTATCATGATTTCTTCCGAGCTTCCCGAACTGCTGCGGATGTCCGACCGCGTGATGGTCATGTGTGAGGGCAGGATCACCGGCGAACTGGATATCGCGGAAGCCACGCAGGAGAGAATCATGCTGCATGCAACGATGAGAGAAGTGGGGTAATCAACAATGAACAAAATCGGAACAAAAAAGCTGGATCTGCAGAAGCTGCTGGCGCCTGCCGCCCTGGTCATTCTGTACATCTTCTTTTCCATTTTCGGCAATAACTTCTTTTCGCCGGATATGCTTAAAAACATCCTGGAGTCCAGCTATTACATCGGCTTCATGGCCTTCGGCGTAACGTTTATCATCATCACCGGAGGAATCGACCTGTCCCTCGGCACCGTTATGATGTGCTCTGTCCTGTTGGGTGAGTATGTGTTCAAGCAGCACCACTGGCCCCTGGTTCTGGCGCTGTTTCTGACCGTCGGCGTGGGCGTCTTCTTCGGCTTCCTCAACGGCTTTATGGTCGCCAAGCTGAAGCTGCCCCCCTTCATCTCCACCCTCGGCACCATGATGATGTCCCAGGGCTTTGGTTCCATCATTACCAAGGTTCAGTCCCAGACCTGGCCCACTGCCACCGAACCCGTCGGCGGCTGGTTCAAGCGTGTCTTTATCCGTTCCAACATTTTCGGCGTAAACGGCTTCCCCGTGGGCGCCTTCTGGCTGATCGCCTTCTTTATCATCGCGGCGCTGATCCTGCACAAAACAAAATTCGGCCGCTATACCTTTGCCATTGGCTCCAATGAAGAGGCGACCCGCCTGTCCGGTATCAACGTGGACAACTGGAAAGTCGCCGTCTATACGCTCAGCGGCTTCTTCGTCGGCATGGCCGGCATCTTCTATGCCGCCGCCTACACCACCATCACCCCGGGCACCGGCAACGGCCAGGAGATGAACGGCATCACCGGCGTCGTCATCGGCGGTACTTCCATGGCCGGCGGTTCCGGCACCATGGTCGGCACCCTGATCGGCGTGTTCATCATGTCCGTTCTGAAAAACGGCCTCTCCGCCTGCGGCCTGCAGGCGCCCTGGCAGACTTTCTTCACCGGCCTGGTGGTCATCGGCGCCGTCCTGCTGGATATCCAGCGCACCAAGGCTGCCAACCGGGTCAAGAAATCCTGACGTCCGTATAAGCGCGTGCAATTCCGCCCGCTTAGAATAAAAAAATCATAGGAGGAAACACAATGAAAAAACTGATCGCATTGCTTCTTGCGCTGGTTATGGTGTTCGCACTGGGCGCCTGCGCCAAGGACGACCCCGCCGCCGCTCCGGACGGCAATACCCCGGAAACCGACGCTCCGGAAACCGATACCCCTGAAACCGACGCCCCGGACAACGGCGGCGACGCCGAGCCCATGTATATCCCCGTCATGGCAAAAGGCTTCCAGCACCAGTTCTGGCAGGCTGTAAAGGCCGGCGCTGACGCTGCCGCCGCTGACCTCGGCGTGGAAATCTATTTCGACGGCCCCGCATCGGAGACCGAAATTGACGCCCAGGTCAACATGGTCAAGAACGAACTGGCCAAGAACCCCAAGGCCATGGCGCTGGCTGCCCTGTCCACCGACTCCGTAACCGAGATTCTGGAAGAGTGCGCTGAAAAGGACATTCCCGTTATCGGTTTTGACTCCGGCGTTCCCGGCGATACCACCGGCGCCGTCAAGGCCACCGCTTCCACCAACAACGAAACTGCCGCCGCCATCGCCGCGGAAAAGTTCAACGAGAATGAGGCGCTGGTCGCCGCCATGCAGGCTGCCACTTCTGAAAATCCCATTGTGATCGGCTGCCTGTCCCAGGACGCCGTCTCCGAATCCATCGTCTCCCGTACCACCGGTTTCGTCAACAAAATGGCTGAGATCGCCGAGACTTATCAGCCCGGCAAGGTTTCTGTGGAAGGCCACACCCTGTGGGAGAAGAAGGTCGACGCCCCCGCCATTATCATCCAGGTCGCCGTCTCTGCCACCACCGAAGCGACCGCCGTGCAGACTGCCGCCAACTCCCTGCTGGCCACGCAGGGCATCACCGCCATCTTCTGCTCCAACGAGGGCGCTGTGACCGGCTTCCTGGCCGCAGTTTCCGATGGGCAGGATCTGGCCGACGGCGGCAAGTATGAGGATCTGATTGTCGCCGGCTTCGACTCCGGCTCCGCCCAGAAGAATGCTGTCCGTGAGGGCTGGTTCTATGGTTCCGTGACGCAGGATCCCTACTCCATCGGCTACAATGCCGTCGAGATGGCCTACAAGGCCGCCATCGACGAAGCCGTGTCCGATGTCGACACCGGCGCCAAGTGGTACAATGCCGAGAATATCGACGACGAGGACATCGCGCTGCTGGTCTACGACTAATCCCCCATCCCAGTCTGAATACAGTTCCTTTTACCGGGGCGCACGGAGAATTTCTCCGTGCGCCCTGTCAATTGCCGGAGGCCCTGCACGGCGGCCCCCTTTTGTTTTCTCCGTCCGCATACGCATTCCGCGTCCCCATATGCTGCGTCTCTGTCCGGCAGGGGGCCGCCGGGATGCCGCCGCCGCGAAATCCGCAGCCTGCCGGCAGCCCTCCCGGAAAGGCAGGCGCCCGCGGAGCCGGGCCTTTCCGGAGGGCGGGAGCGGCCGCCGGCATGCCGTGTCCCCCATGGAGCTGCATCTCAGCACTGCAAAGCCGGCCTCCCGCCCGGGACAGCGGAAAAACCCGCCGCGAACTTTCGTTCACGGCGGGTTCGGCCATATGCGCTTTCCGGCTTCCCGTATTATTGGATGACGCCTTTCTGCAGGGCGATATTGGCGTAAATCGCTTCCTCCCCGGTCTGGACAATGCAGTACGACTTCTTCGCGTTTTCATAAAAGGCAAACCGCTCGTATGTACCAAACGCCGCTTCCCCTCTCGGGTCGTGGGCCGCAACGATCTTCTTGTACACATCCCAGATCGGGATCTCCAGCTCCCTGTCGCACGCTGACGTCTCCATCAGATGCACCGGATGATCCACATAGGTGTCCAGAGGAATCATGGTCAGAATGGCATCCAGCAGCTCCGGCACGCCATGGCCGTCGCAGCGAACCAGTTTGCAGTTTCCCTCATGCGCAAAGCGGTCGGCCGGGAAATTGCCGTCGCCCAACACGATCACATCGCTGTGGCCCATCTCGCAAAGCACCTTCAGCAGTTCCGGAGAGAGGATCTTCGGTACGTGATTCAGCATAAACGGCTCCCCCCTCAGCGAATGTTGCGGTACATGGGGCCGTAGGCGGCGCAGGCGCGGTAATCCTGGCCTTCCTTGTCCATACCGAATGCGTTCCACGCTGCCGGCCGGAAAATATCCTTGCCTGGCACATTGTGCATGCACACCGGGATCCGCAGCATGGAGCACATGGTGATCAGATCGGCGCCGATATGCCCGTAGGAGATGGCGCCGTGATTGGCGCCCCAGTTGTTCATCACATCGTAAGCTGTGCAGAAGGGGCTGCCCTCCACGCCGTCGCAGCGCGGGGTGAACCAGGTGCAGGGCCAGGTGGGATTGGTGCGCTCCATCAGGGTCCCGGTCACTTCGTCGGGCAGCCGCACAGTCCAGCCTTCGGCGATCTGAAGCACCGGGCCCAGGCCCTTGACCAGGTTCAGGCGGATCATGGTGACAGGCATCTCCGCGCGGGTGACGTAATGGCTGGAGAAGCCGCCGCCGCGGAAGTTGTCAAAGCCGGCCTCGCACCAGACGGTGGCGGCGGTCATCTTCTCGATATCCTCATCGGTGACTTCCCACCATTTTTTCATGACGGCGCTGCCGTTCTCATCCCGGCACTCGCCGCAGGCGTCCAGGCAGGCGGCGCCGGAGTTGATCAGGTGAATGATGCCTCCGTTCTCCCTGGCCTTTCCCTCCAGGTCATAGCCGGTGGCGCGTCTGGTGGCCTCAGGCGACCAGAATGTACGCACGTCTGCAAAAATCTGCGCCCGATGGGTCAGCTGCTTCATAAACAGCATTCCCAGGCCGTTCAGCACGTCGTTTTCCGTGGCCAGGATCATCGGCTCTTTCCTGCCTTCAAAGTCAAATGAAGAATTGAGCACCGCCTCCGGATAATCGCAGTTGGGCCAATGGTCTGTCCACTGACGCTGCCCCTGGAAGCCGGCGGCGATGGCATTATGACCGGCCATCTCCTCCTCAAATCCCTCGGGCAGATTGGGATTGCCCCGCATCAGGTCCTTGATGATGCAGTACATCTTGATGGTGAATTCCCACTGCTGGTCCTTCTGCTCACGGCTGAAGCGCACAAAGTCGGGGTTGTCGTCACGCCCTTCCCTGCAGTGCGCCCTGGTCCAGGCCAGCGCCTTTTCATACTCTTCCTTGTTATAAATCCCTTCCTCCATGCGGCGCAGGATCTCCACTTCATCCACAGACTCCACACGCAGGCCCAGATATTCCTCCATAAACTGCTGGTCGATGATGGAGCCGCCGATTCCCATGCACATGGAGCCGATCTGCAGATAGCTCCGGCCGCGCATGGACGCCACCGCCAGCGCAGCGCGGCCGAAGCGCAGCAGCTTCTCCTTCACATCCTCCGGAATGTCAGTCACTTCATCCACATTCTGGACTTCATGGCCGTAAATGCCGAAAGCAGGCAGCCCCTTCTGCGCGTGCGTGGCCAGGACGGAGGCCAGATACACCGCGCCGGGGCGCTCGGTACCGTTGAAGCCCCACACGCCCTTGATGGTCATGGGATCCATATCCATCGTCTCTGAACCGTAGCACCAGCAGGGCGTCACTGAAAGGGTGACCGCCACATTCTCACGCCGAAACTTTTCCGCGCAGGCCGCAGTCTCCGGTACGCGGCCAATGGTGGAGTCCGCAATCACAACCTGCACCGGTTCGCCGTTGGAATAGCAGAGGTTTTCCTCGAACAGCTTCTTGGCAGCCTCCGCCATCGCCATGACCTGGGGCTCCAGGCTCTCCCGCAGCTTCAGCGGGCCGCGCCTGCCGTCCACAATGGGGCGGATTCCGATTTTGGGGAACTCCATGTTTGCCTGATTCATACTGATCTGTCTCCTTTCAAAATAGCGCATAAAAAATAAAAGCGAAACGTTTCGCTATTTTCCCGCAGTTCAGGACGGCCGTCCTGCGCCGCCGGGCGCTCTGCTTCCGGAAACGGCCGTCCTCCCGCTCTGGCACTGCCAGCCTGACTATGGTTTCCGGGGGCTGTTGATTTTGGATTTCAGCCGGATCATCTGCGGCGGCTCCTTGCCGCCCTCCAGACGCTGCAGCAGAATCCGCGCCGCTTCCCTTCCCATTTCCTCCATCGGCTGCTCCACAATGGTCAGCGGCGGCGTCACCACCGCGCAGAGGTCAATGTTGTCAAACCCGATAAAGTCCACCCCGTCAGGCAGCGCAACGCCCCGCTCGTGGGCGGCCGTAATGGATCCCACCGTCATGTCGTAATTGGTGACGCAGACTGCCGTCGGCGGATCCGGCAGGTCCATCAGGACGTTGAACAGGCGATAGCCGGATTCCAGATCATAGTTGCCGATCTGGATCAGGTTCTCATCCACGGGAATCCGATAGTCCTCATGGACACGGCGGTAACCGACCATGCGCTCCCGCGCTGTGGAAATCTCCTGCGGCCCCACAATCAGGCCAATGCGCCTGTGCTGCCGGCGGAACAAAACCTCCATCGCGCTGTAAATGGCGTTGAGGCTGTCCGCCACCACTGCGTCACAGGTAAAATCCGGAATGATGCGGTCCACCAGGACCAGCGGAATGTTTTCCGTGATCGCCTCCAGCTGCGCCGCCTCCAGGTGTTCCGGTACAAACGCAATGCCGTCCACATTGATCCCCGCCAGAAGCCGCAGCTGCTCCAGTTCCATTTCCGGGTCAAACTCATAGCTGCAGACGATGCAGTGATAACCGCGCTGGCGCAGCCGCCGGTCCATGGCCGCCACCACGCGTCCGAAAAACGGGCTGGAGATCGTGGGCAAAAGGACGCCGATGGTCATGGAGCGGTTGGTCTTCAGGCCGCGTGCAAAAAAATTGACCTTGTAATCCAGCTTCTGAATGGCCGCTTCGATCCGTTCCCGGTTCTGGTCCAGCACATGGCCGCCATTCATGTATTTGGAAATCGTCGCCAGGGAGAGTCCCGTTTCCCGTGCAATATCCTTGATGGTAGACAACGTAATCACCAGCCAGTCTCCAAATTAAACGAAACGTTTAGCCTATTGTAATCTTTTTTGGCGATTCCGTCAAGACATTCTCCGTCTTTTCTTTCTGCTTTTTGTCTTCCGCCGCCGTTCCAAACGGCATCTGCCGCCGCGCAGGCCACGGTTCCAGCCGGAACGCCCGCGGTCTGACGTTGAGATACAGCGGGGCTTTCCCCGTTTTTTTTCCAATTCACTTGCAGGTTCGCCGCTTCCATGGTACAATGAATAAGCTTCAGCAGTTTTTTCGGTATTTGGAGTATCCAATTGTGAAACGTTTAGCTTTCCATCCGGAAAGCCGGAATTTTGAAAACCATACGTGGAAAGGGGTCTGTACCTTGAAGCATCAACTGAATCTTCTGGCATTTGATCTCGGAGCCAGCAACGGCCGCGGCATCCTGGGAAGGTTCGACGGAGAGCGGATTGAAATGCAGGAGCTGCACCGGTTTGAAAATGACTATATCGGCCTCAACGGCGTCCTCTACTGGGACAGCTTGAATCTGTTCCAGCAGATGAAACAGGCGCTGTACGCCTTCCGGCGCGCCGGCCTTGGGGATCTGGCCTCTTTCGGCATCGATACCTGGGGCGTGGACTACGGCCTGCTGGACCGCAGCGGGCAGCTTCTGGGGAACCCCCGCTCCTACCGCTATGCGGAAGACGGGGATATGGAGGCAGTCTGGAAAACGGTCCCTTTCCGCACGCTGTTTCAGCGCAGCGGCTATAATACCGTCTACCAGCTCTATCGCCGCCGCCTGGAGCAGGACGCCGCGCTGGAGCATGCCGACGCACTGCTGTTCATGCCGGATCTCCTCGGCTATTTCTTCAGCGGGGAGAAGGCGTCCGAGTACACCATCGCCACCACCTCGGCGCTTTACCATCCGATGCTCAGGGACTGGGACCGGCAGACCATCCGGGATCTGGGGCTGCCGGAGCATATCTTCCAGCCCCTTGACCGCGCCGGACAGCTGCGCGGCCGCCTCCTGCCCGAACTCTCCGAAGAAACCGGCGTCAACCGCGCGGCGCTGGCGGCAGTCGGCGGGCATGATACCGCTTCGGCGGTGGCGGCCATTCCCGGCGAGGGAAACTTTGCATTCTGTTCCAGCGGAACCTGGTCCCTGTTCGGTGTGGAAACCGAACAGCCGATCCTGGCCGATGCAGTCCGCGAAGCCAATTTCACCAACGAAGGGACTGTCCAGGGCGGTTTCCGGCCGCTGCGGAATATCATGGGCCTCTGGCTCATCCAGGAGTGCCGCCGCGGCTGGGCGCGGGCCGGCCGCCGGTACAGCTGGGATGAAATCGTCTCCATGGCCGAGGCTGAGCCGCCGCTGCGGTCCATCATCGATCCGGACGCCCCCGAGTTCTTCGGCGCCGGCAACATGGAACAGAAAATCCGCACCTTCTGCGCCCGTACCGGCCAGCCCGTGCCGGAAACGCCCGGCCAGACCGCCCGCTGCATTTATGAATCGCTGGCGCTCAAATACCGCTGGGCACTGGAACGGTTGGAGGAGATCAAAGGCACGCGTCTGGATACGCTGAACATCGTCGGCGGCGGTATTCAGAACAAGCTGCTCAACCAGATGGCCGCCGACGCGCTGGACCGCCCGGTGATCACCGGCCCCATAGAGGGCGCCGCCATCGGCAATCTGCTGCTGCAGGCCGTCGCTCTGGGAGAGCTGAAAGACATCGCCGAGGTTCGCCAGGTGGTCCGCAGCTCTGAAGTCGTCAAAACCTATGGTCCCCGCCATACCCAGGCCTGGGAGGACGCCTACGCCAGGCTGCTGTCCTTCCTGGCCCCGTAACGGGTGTCCCGTACCGGACAGGCGGAATTTTGTAATCACGCGCGCAGCTGCACGCTGAAAAGGAGATATCAAGTAAGTATGATCGATATGACACACTGGCAGGAACTTGCAAAGGCCAACATCCGGAAGCGCCCGGCAGGCAAAGGCCGCCTGGCCGGAAAAATTGCCATTGTCACCGGATCCGCCCAGGGGTTCGGCAAAGGCATCGCAGAAGAGATGTACCGCGAGGGCGCTTCCATCGTGATCGCCGATATGAACGAGCCGCTGGCAAAGCAGGTAGCCCGGGAGCTGGGCGAACGCGCCCATTTCATTGCTGTCAACGTTTCTGATGAGGAAAGCGTGGCCCATATGGTTGCAGAGACCGTTGAATGCTTCGGCGGCCTGGACATTATGGTCTCCAACGCGGGCGTCGTCCGCAGCGGCCCCATTGCACAGATGGAAAAAAAGGATTTTGATTTTGTCACCAATATCAATTACACCGGCTGGTTCCTGTGCGCCAAATATGCCGCCATCATCATGGAAGCCCAGCACGAGGCAGATCCCGATTGGACCGGCGATATCATCACCATCAATTCCAAATCCGGCCTGGAGGGATCCAACAAGAATTTCGCCTACGCCGGTTCCAAATTCGGCGGCATCGGCCTGACGCAGAGCTTCGCGCTGGAGCTGTGCGCCTACAACATCAAGGTCAACGCGATCTGCCCGGGCAACTATCTGGACGGCCCTCTGTGGATGGATCCGGAGCGTGGGCTGTTCGTACAGTATCTGAACGCCGGAAAGGTCCCCCACGCCAAAACAGTGGAAGACGTCAAGGCCTACTATGAGGCAAAAGTCCCTATGAACCGCGGCTGCCTTCCGGTGGACGTGGCCCGCGCCATCTTCTATTGTGTGGAACAGAAATATGAAACCGGCCAGGCTATCCCGGTGACCGGCGGGCAGTGCATGCTGAACTGATCAGACGGTGCGCTGCCGCATCGACATCAAACAACAGGAGAAACCGATCATGATTGATCTGCAAATCTTGAAGCGGCTGAACGCTCCCACCCGGGAGCAGCGGCTGGAGCATTTGAGGGAAATTCTGCCGACGGCTGAATTTCCGCCTGCAGTGCCGGA
This sequence comes from Clostridiales bacterium, assembly GCA_019422005.1. Classification (GTDB taxonomy): domain Bacteria; phylum Bacillota; class Clostridia; order Oscillospirales; family Oscillospiraceae; genus Avoscillospira_A. Next base: position 5,299 of record JAHZEF010000024.1, on the reverse strand, counting down.
ATATATCAACAACCATATCCACACCACCTATTCCTTTTCCCCGTATTCCCCCACCGCCGCGGTCTTTGCAGCGCGGATGGAGGGGCTTTCCACAGCCGGGATCGTGGATCATGACTCCATTGCCGGGGCGCGGGAATTTCTCGCCGCGGGGGAACTGGCCGGAATTCCCACCACCATCGGTATGGAATGCCGCGTCAGTATGGACGGCACCATCCTGCAGGGCAGGAGAACCAACAACCCGGATCAGGCCGGCGTCAGCTATATGACGCTGCAGGGCGTTCCGCACGGCTGTATTGAGGCGCTGAACGACTGGTTTGCCCCATACCGTGCCGCCCGGAATGTGCGGAATCGCAAAATGACCGCCAGGATCAACGGCCTTCTTCCCGGCACCAATCTGGATTTCGAGCGGGACGTCCTGCCCCTGAGCCAGTTTGCAGACGGCGGGGGCGTCACAGAGCGGCACCTGATGTATGCTCTGGCCCAAAAAATAACCGGACGCATCGGCAAGGGGCCCGTCCTGGTGCAGTACCTGCAGGGGATCGGCCTGGATCTCTCTGAGAAGCAGCGGCGGCAGCTTTTGGATACGGAATATCCCTTTTACGAGTATGACCTGCTCGGCATTCTGAAGGCCGCGTTTCTTCCTCAGGTCTATGTCTGCGCCACGGATGAGTGCCCCAACATCCGCAGCGTCGTCCAGCTGGCAAAGCAGACCGGCGCCGTCCTCTGCTATGCGTATCTCGGCGATGTGGGCGACAGCGTCACCGGAGACAAAAAGGCGCAGAAATTTGAAGACGACTATCTGGAGGATGTATTCGACTGCCTGCAGGACTGCGGCGTTCCCGCCGTGACCTACATGCCGACGCGCAACACCCCCGCCCAGCTGGAACGCATACGGACGCTCTGTGCGGACCGCGGCATTTTCCAGGTGTCCGGCGAGGACATCAATTCCCCCCGGCAGAGCTTTGTCATCCGCGCCATGGAACAGCCCGCGTTCCGGAATCTGATCGACGCCGCCTGGAGGCTGATCGACTACGAAACAGGCCGCCGTCCCATGGATCTCTACCGCTGAACGCATATCTGCCCAATCCGGCCGTATAAAAAGCCTGCACAGGGACCAGTCAGGTCTCTGTGCAGGCTTTTTTGTCGAAAAAGGGGCTGCCCTCTCACGAATCCGCTTCCGGCTCCCCGGCGCTGCGCCGTGCAAATTCCACCTCCGGCATCAGTTCATCGCCGATCACCTGCAGCATCTGCTCCAGCCTGGCGCAGTCTTCGGGAGAAAACCGCCGCCGGACACGCTCCATCACTGTGAGGACGTATCCGTTTCCAATATTATAATAGTCCAGGTACTTCTGTGTCGCCTTTAAATGATATTCACGTTTGTCGCTTTTGCTGCGAACCTTCTCCACGTATCCCTTTTTAATCAGGCTGGCCACCTTGTATGCGGCATTGGGCGGCGAAATCCCGGCAAACGTCGCGAACTCGTTGACCGTCGGCTGTCCCAGCGCCTGAATGGTCTCCATACAGTAGGTCTCCACCGTGGTCAGACTGGCCTCTCTGCTTTGAAATCGGCCGAAAATCTGCAGATAAAAGTGCAGTTTAAACTTGGTATACACATCCCAGACAGCCTGTTCCAGCATTCCGCGCCTCCGTCAGGGCTGGTCGACCAGCATAAACGTCAGCTCGCCGCTGGCCGCAACCTTGCCGTCTACCGTGGCAATCGCCTTCCCGACCCCCACCGGCCCCTTCTGGCGGAGGATCTCACAGGAAAGCTCCAGCACATCGCCGGGCACCACCTGCTGACGGAACCGCGCTTCCCG
>JAHZEF010000024.1:0-3472 GCA_019422005.1 Clostridiales bacterium | reverse complement strand
CACTCTTTCCCTGCACGACGCTCTTCCGATCTCGACCTGCGCCAGCGCTTCAATGATCAGAACGCCGGGCATGACCGGATTCCCCGGGAAATGCCCCAGGAACTGCATCTCGTTGGCGCTGACGCATTTGATTCCGCGGGCCCATTTGCCGGGTTCAAAATCCAGAATCCGGTCCACCAGCAAAAAGGGGTAGCGATGCGGGAGAATTTCCTGAATCTGTCTGCTGTTCAGTTCCATGTCAGCCCTCCCATCTGCGCATGGCGATGGTGGCATTGTGACCGCCAAACCCCAGGGAATTGGACAGCGCGCAGCGAATCGCCGCCTCTCTGCCCACATTGGGCACGACATCCAAATCACACGCCTCATCCGGCACCTGATAATGGATGGTTGCGGGTACAAAGCCGTCCCGCAGGGAGAGCGCCGTGATAATCGCCTCCACTGCGCCGGCGGCGCCCAGCATATGCCCTGTCATGGATTTGGTGGAGCTGACCATCAGCTTTTCGGCGTGGCCGCCGAATACCGCCTTAATCGCCGCCGTTTCCCCGGCGTCGTTGAGCTCGGTCGACGTGCCGTGGGCATTGATATACCCAATGTCCTCCGGACGCAGGCCACCGTCCTTCAGGCTCTCCGCCATCGCCCTTGCTCCGCCCTCGCCGCCCGGCGCCGGCGCCGTCATATGATAGGCGTCGCAGGTCGCGCCGTAACCGGCCATTTCCGCATAAATTTTCGCGCCGCGCGCCCTGGCATGCTCCAGCTCCTCCAGCACCAGAATGCCGGCCCCCTCGCCCATCACAAAGCCGCTGCGCCCCTTGTCGAACGGGATCGAAGCCCGCGCCGGGTCATCCGACAGGCACAGGGCCCGCATGGAGGTGAAGCCGCCCACGCCCATGGGCGTGATGGCGGCCTCCGCACCGCCGCAGACCATCACCTCCGCATAGCCGTCGCGAACGTAATGGAAGGCGTCGCCCACGGCGTTGACGCCGCCGGCGCAGGCCGCCACCGGGCAGCCGCACATGCCTTTAAGCCCAAAGGCAATGGCGATCTGCCCCGCCGCCATATTGGCAATGGTCATGGGAATATAGAAGGGGGAAATCCGGTCAAAGCCTTTCTCCAGCCCCTTGGAATGCTCCTGCTCGGTGGTCAGCATCCCGCCGATCCCGCTGGAAACCATGGTGCCGCACCGGCCCGCATCCTCGCACGCCATATCCAGCCCCGCATCCCGTACGGCCTCATAGGCCGCGGCCACTGCAAACTGTGTGAAGCGGTCCATATGCCGGAGCTCTTTTTTGTCGATGGTCCGCTCCGGGTGGAAGTCCCGAACCTCGGCAGCCAGGCTGGCCTTGAAATTTGAGGCGTCAAAGTGCGTGATCGGGCCGATTCCGCACCGGCCGGCCCGGATGGCGTCCCAAAAATCAACGGCATTGTTTCCCAGCGGAGTTACCGCCCCGATTCCGGTAACGACAACTCTTCTTCTGTCCATAAGCTTGTTCCTCCTTACATGGCCATTCCGCCGTCCACGCAGAGCACCTGCCCTGTCACATAGCCCGCGTCTTCTCCGGCGAGAAAGGCCACGGCGCCGGCCACATCCTCGGCCCGGCCCAGCCGTGCCATGGGAATCCCGGCGGCCATGGAAGCCCGTACGTCCTCCGGCAGGCCCGCCGTCATATCGGTCTCTATAAACCCGGGCGCAACGGCGTTGACCGTCACGCCGCGTCCCGCCAGCTCCCGCGCCATGGATTTGGTCATACCGATGATTCCCGCCTTGCTGGCGCAATAATTGGCCTGTCCCGGATTCCCCCGCAGCGCCACTACGCTGGCAAGATTGATAATCCGGCCGCTGCGCTGCTTCATCATGGGCCGTGCAACCGCCTTCATGCAGAGAAACGCGCCTTTCAGGTTGGTCTCTATCACCTGGTCGAACTCTTCCTCTTTCATCCGGATCATCAGATTGTCCCGCGTGATGCCGGCGTTGTTGACGAGGATATCCACCCTGCCATACTCCTGCATCACAGCTTGAAAGAATGCATCCACGACCTCGCGCTTCCCCACGTCGGCCTGCAGCGCCAGGACGCGCACGCCCTTCTCCCGGCAGGCCGCCGCGGTTTCCTCGGCCGCCGCCGCATTCCCCGCATAGCTGAACGCCAGATCAGCGCCCAGCTCTGCCAGCTTTCTGCAGACCGCGCTTCCGATTCCGCGGCTCCCGCCGGTTACAACGGCAATTTTCCCAGTCAGCATGTCGCAGCTCCTTTCAGCTCCGTGGCCGCGGCCTCCAGTTCTTCCGGCGTGGTCACGGAATAGGTTTTGGCCTGATCCAGCGTCTTGCGGACAAATCCGGACAGGACCTTCCCCGGCCCGATCTCCACGAAGGTATCCACGCCCATCTGCCCCATACGCCGGATGGAATCCTCCATATACACGCTGGACATCACCTGCTTTTCCAGCAGGGCGGGAATCGTGTCCTCCGCCCCCATCACATCTCCCAGGCAGTTGAACAGCACCGGAAAGCGCATGCTGCCGAACGGGATCGTCTGAAAATAAGCGTGCAGCGCCCTGGAGGCAGGCTCCAGCAGCTTTGTGTGGAACGGGCCGGACGTCTTCAGCGGCATGGTGCGCCGCGCGCCCAGTTCCCTGGCAAACGCCGCCGCCTGCTCCACCGCCTCCCGCTGGCCGGCGATCACCAGCTGGCCCGGGCAGTTATAGTTGGCAATCGATACAACCCCGAGATGGGATGCCCTGCGGCAGGCTTCCTGCAGCGCCTGCCGGTCCAGAGAAAGAACCGCCACCATGGCGCTGTCAATCCCTGCGGCGGCCTCTTCCATGGCAGCGCCGCGAAACGCCGCCACCCGGATTGCCGTAGGCGCATCCCACACGCCTGCGGCACAAAGCGCCGAATACTCGCCCAGGCTCAGCCCCGCCGCCAGGGACGGCACAATGCCGCGCTCCTCCAGAACGGCCGTCACGCCTGCCGCAAAGGCCACCATGCAGGGCTGCGTATACCGCGTTTCATTGAGGCGCCCGCCGCCGAAGCAGGTTTCCTTCAAATCAAATTCCACCGGCGCAGCATCCAGCACTGCGCGGAACGCCGGATAGGCCTCATACAGCTCCCTGCCCATCCCGGCAAACTGGCTGCCCTGGCCGGCATACAAAAATCCAAGCTTCATGCCGCTTACCTCAGATCCGCAATGCAGCGGCTGCAGCCGTCCACCAGATCCTGCAGGATCTGCCGCAGCGGCCGGATTTCATGGAGCATCCCCGCCACCTGGCCGCACATCACGCTGCCGGTCTCTGTGTCGCCGTCGAATACCGCCCTGCGCAGGCCGCCCAGGGTAAGGTGCTCCAGCTCTTCCAGCGTGGCGCCCTCATACTCCCGTTTGACGTATTCCCGGGACATTTTATTTTTGAGAATGCGCACCGGCGCGCCGACGGAACGGCCCGTCACCGGGGCATCCCGGTCCTTGGCCTTCAGCCCCGC
>JAHZEF010000239.1 GCA_019422005.1 Clostridiales bacterium | reverse complement strand
GCGGCCTTCTGGCCGGGTTTTTTGCAATGCTGTTTGAGGTCATTTTCAGCCGGGTCGGCGCCGTTATTCTGTGGATCCTGGTTTTCCTCCTGGCGCTGCTGGGGTCGCTGAATATGACCGTCGTCAGCCTGATCCAGGCAATCCGGAATCGTCCCCGCCTGCCGGAATATGAGGAACCGCCCGACGAGCCGGTGGATACGGCTGCGGCCATTGTGAATCATGTCGCCAACCGCAGGATCGAGCGCGCCGAAAAGCGGCGCGCAGCAGACTTTGACCTGCCGGTGGACGAGCCCCCCATGCCGCACCGCGAGCCAAAACGCCGGGAACAGAAGCTGCCGGTACAGTCTCCGGATGAATTTCTGATGGACAGGCTTGCGCGCGGGAACACGCAGCCCGAAGCGCCGGAGGTTCCGGAAGCAGAGCCGCTGGAGGATTTGGGAGAGGTCATGGAGCGGCCGCCGGAGCGGATTGCAGCGGCGCCTGAACCGATCCCGGCCGCGCCGGCGTTTCAGGAAGCGCTTCCGCCGCTGGAGATGCCGCAGGAACCGCAGAAAGTACGGGCTGAGGAAGCACGGCGGTCGGCACAGGAGATCTCTCTGGAGATTGCCCAGGCCGGACAAAGGACAGACACGTATCTCTATCCCTCCGTCCAGCTCCTGCACGCCTCCAGAGGGGGCAGCGTCGATGGGACTGAGGAGATGCGCGAAAACACGGAACGGCTGAATGCGACGCTGCAGAGCTTCAATATTGAAGCGCACATTGTCAACGTAACGCGCGGCCCGTCTGTTACGCGGTATGAGCTGGAACTGGATCGGGGCGTCAAGCTTTCCAAGGTGACCAATCTGGCCGACGATATTGCGCTGTCCCTTGGCGCAGCCGGCGTGCGGATTTCCGCAATCCCGGAGAAAATATCTGTTGTTGGCATTGAGGTGCCCAACCGCCTGGTCAGCACGGTGCTGGCCAGGGATGTGATCGACTCGCCGGAATTTGAACGCAGCAAGTCCAGAATTTCCTTTGCGGTCGGCAAAGACATCGGCGGCAACCGGATTATCGGCGATATTGCCAAGCTTCCGCATCTGCTGATTGCAGGCACCACCGGCTCCGGCAAGTCGGTCTGTATGAACTCGCTGATTATTTCCCTGCTTTACAAGGCGCGGCCGGATGAGGTCCGCCTGATCATGGTGGATCCCAAAATGGTGGAGCTGGGCGTTTATAACGGGATTCCGCATCTGCTGATTCCTGTTGTCACGGATCCGAAAAAGGCGGCGGGCGCGCTGCAGTGGGCGGTTACCGAAATGATGCGCCGCTACCGGATGATGGCGGACGCCGGCGTCCGTGATCTGGATTCCTACAACAAGCTGGTTTCCGCGTCAGAGGATGAGCGGACGCCGATGGAGCAGATTGTGGTGGTGATCGACGAGCTGGCGGATCTGATGCTGGTGGCTGCCAAGGAAGTGGAAGAATCGATTTGCCGCATTGCGCAGATGGGCCGCGCATCCGGAATTCATCTGGTGATTGCAACACAGCGCCCTTCCGCCGATGTGATCACCGGCCTGATGAAGGCAAATATCCCGTCCCGTATTGCATTCGCCGTCGCGTCCGCCATGGAATCCCGGATCATTCTGGACACGCAGGGGGCGGAGAAGCTGGTTGGTAAGGGCGATATGCTCTATGCGCCGCTGGGCCAGGGAAAGCCCAGGCGTGTTCAGGGCTGCTTTATCACCGACGATGAGGTGCAGGAGATTGTCAGCTTCATCAAGAAAAGCAGTACGCCCAATTATTCGGAAGAGGTTCAGTCACAGATTGAGCAAAAGGCGGAACAGGGCGGGAAGCCTGAGGCCGGCGCCCAGCAGGATGCGGGAAGCGACGGGGACGAGCTGCTTCCGGCCGCTGTGGAAGTCATCCTGGAGACCGGACAGGCCTCGGTATCCATGCTGCAGCGCAGGCTGAAGCTGGGCTACGCACGCGCGGCCAGAATTGTG
>JAHZEF010000238.1 GCA_019422005.1 Clostridiales bacterium | reverse complement strand
AGCGGCCCTCCGGCTATGCCGGAGGGCCGCACTGCAAAAATGTGCGCCGCCCTTCCCGGGCGGCGCACTTGCTCACTCCGGCAGCAGCACGCCGGTAACGTCATAGGAGGCAGTATCGGGAATGGTTCCGAGCCGCCATACGGAAACGCCGGAAACGCCGAACAGCCGTGCCAGCGCCATTTTTTCCCCGATGCTCCGGGCATCCTCATACCACAGGAACAGCCGGTCCCCGTCGTCGGCCTGATAAACCAGATACGGATTGCGGTAACGCTGGGAATAACCGGCCTCCGCACCGCCGGCCAGCACCTCCGCCACTCTGCCGATACTCACGCTGACCGGCCGGCCGTCAAGCAGCCTGCCCTCCGCATCCACCTGCCAGGCCTGGGTGGCAAAGCTCACGGCCAGCACCAGTTTGCCTGGATCCTGTACGCCGGTCTCCGGATCGACAGCCGCCTTCAGCGCGTAATAAACCTGCTCAATCGGCGTCAGCGCGGCGTTCCGCTGCCATTCGGTGCCCACATACGCATCCAGCTCTGCAGGCTGGTAATCGTGGGCCATCAAAATAACCCGGTCGGCCAGCTCCCCGATGGTTCGGTAATCAAATCCGTCAAAATACACACCGTCGGGCAGCACAGGCTGCACCGCCACATAGAGCGTCTTGTCAAGCTGCCCGAGCCCCTCGGACAAATCCTGCAGGAACCGGCAGAATGCCGCCCGAACCGCCTCGCCGCGCAGGCCCTCAAAGTCAATGGTCACGCCGCCATAAAAATCTGTGCCAGACACTTCAGAAAGGATCGCCTCCACCGCCGCGGCGCGCGCATCCGCATCCAGCAGCAGCTGATCCGCCCCGTCGGACACATCCATATAGACGCCCAGATGCTGGCGGACACCGGCCTCCGTCAGCAGGCCGGTGATGCTCTCGTATCCATCCGGAACGCGGTACTCTCCCCCGGCCGTATCCAGGCTGCCGTCCTTCCGCATTTCGCTCCACAGGTAGGTGACGGCGTCCATCCGGGCCGCCAGATCCCGCTGGCTGTAGGAGGAAATCGCATAGAAACCATGGACAAAATCCGGAGCGGCAGCATATTTCTCATAAAAGCGCACCAGCAGCGCCGCCGCTTCCTCCCGCCGGGCGGTGGCTTCCGGATCAAACGCCCCCGCGGATTTCCCCTCCAGCAGGCCGATCGTTCCGGCGACATTGATATACCCGTGATCCCCGTTCACATCCGCAAACAGCGAAGGAAGGCCGGATTCCAGTTCCGCCGCGCCGGACAGGCCCAGGGCGCGGACAAACGCCTCCGCCATGGCCCTGCGGGTGATGGCAGCGTCCGGCCGGAACGTCTCCGCTTCGGAATACACGCCGTTGGCATAGGCGGTCTCCACCGCCCCATAGTACCAGCTGCCCGGCCGGACATCGGAGAACGCCGGCTGTGCCGGCATGACCGTCTCCCAGCCCATGATATTACAGATCATCTGGGCAAACTGCGCGTTGGTAACGGTGCCGCCGTAGCCAAAACGCCCGCCGCCGAGGCCGGCCATCAGCCCCAGCTCCCGCGCCCGGTTTATGTAAGGTTCCGCCCATCCCCCGGCGGGGACATCCGTGTACGCCGCCTCAGCCGCCGAAGCAGCCGGTACAGCGCAGGCCAGCAGGGACGCCGCAAGAAGCAGCGCCAGCAATCGTTTCATGGTCATCCTTCCTTTCCAGTCCGGCAGCCGGGCATGTCAGGCAATCCCAAAGACACGCTCGGCATTCTGATGGAGAATTTTCTCCCGTTCCTCTGCCGTCAGCTTCAGCCGCAGGAAGTGCTGCAGTTCATCCACCGGCGACCACATGGGATAGTCCGTGCCGAACAGGACCCGGTCGGCCCCATAGGTACGGATCAGCTCCACCACAGCCTGATCCTCCAGGGCAAACATGGTGGAGGAGCAGTCCACATACAGGTTGGGGACGCCGTGCAGCAGCTCCGCGGCCTCCTGCCAGATGGAATAGCCGCCGAAATGCGCACCGATCACCGTCAGATTCCGATAAATCTCCAGAACCGGAAGCAGCCGGTTGGGGTTGGAAAAGTCAAACCGGTTGTCCCCGGTGTGCATGAGGATCGGAAGCCGCCCCTCGCAGAGGTCGTAGATCCGCAGGCAGCGGTAATCATCGATTTTGAACCGCTGAA
>JAHZEF010000237.1:1746-2344 GCA_019422005.1 Clostridiales bacterium | reverse complement strand
AAAAAAATACCGGGTGACACGGCTTTCAGCCGCCTCACCCGGTAATCTGCAAAAATGTTCGACAAAGAGGGATAAGTTCCGCACTTATCCTCGGCTTACCCTCTTTGTCTGCTTGTCATCGTTATTCTGGCTTACGCATGGAAAACCTTCCGGTTTTGTGCGTGCCCCTCCGCCTTCCCAGGTTTCCCCAGTGACCGGCTCGCGCCATCGAGGGACACACGCCTGCGCTTACAGCACCGGGTGTCAGCTCCGGACTCTCACCGGATTCCCTTATCCCCGCGCCTGCACTTTCCGGCAGACCGAACACGGGGAAATAACAAACAATTCAATTTTCCTATATTATACCATGCCCTTTTCAATTTGCAACTCTTTTTTCAGTTTTGAAACACTTTGCCTGCTGTCCGGGGCATCGCCGTATCCCTGCCATACGGCCGGGGCGCGGATGAAGGACGGGTGCGGATACACTCCGCCTTCATCCGCGGCTGCATGGCGCCTCCGGGGGGTCCCCCCAGAGCAAACGTCAGCTGCTGTATGCTTCGCAGAAACGCATCAGGACGGCCGCCGCTTCGGCACGGGTCGCCGTGCCCCCCGGTACGAT
>JAHZEF010000237.1:0-1736 GCA_019422005.1 Clostridiales bacterium | reverse complement strand
ATCTCCGCCGCCGTACGCCCGGTGATCAGCCCTGCTGCATTGGCCCATTCCAACGCCTCCAGCGCCCAGCCGGATATCTCCGCATAGTCGCTGTATTCCCGCAGAGCCATACCGCCCGTTGCCGTATCAATTTCCTGATACGCAGCATACCGGTACAGCATCGCCGCCATTTGCTCTCTGGTAACATCCCGGGCCGGCTGGAATGTGCCGTCTTCATAACCCGTGACCACACCGGCTTCCTTGGCCCAGAGTACCGCATCGCTGTACCAGACTCCGTCCGTCACATCACTGTAGCTGCTGCTTCCGCTCACCGCAGGGCTGCCGGCCATTCGGTAAAGGATTGTCGTCAGCATGGCGCGGTTCAGCGTCCCGCCCGGAGTAAAGGCCGCGGCGCTGGTGCCGTTCATCAGCCCGTGCTCATAGACGTACCGGATGGCGTCGATCGCCCAGTGCCCCTTCACATCCGTGAACGGCACGCCCAGTGTCAGCTGCGCATACTCAGACTCCGCTTTTTCCAATACGCTGTAGTTGGTAACCAGCTTCTTCTCTGCATCGCTCAGGGCGTCATATGCCTTTCGGGCCGCTTCAATCCTGGAGCCGCTCTCTGTTGTCACCGTGCCGATGGCTTCAATCAGCTTGATCACCGCATCTGCAGCTTTTTGATCTGCATTGCCGCTCCCACCGTGGTTTTCATCCCACCAGGGCTCCGAACCTTCCTCGACAGTATAATCGTCTGAATAGTGGAATACAATCCGATCCCCGTTCTCCAGGAACTGCTCGCCAACCCCCAGCAGAGGATGCTTCCCGTTCAATGTATACATCCATCCGGAAAGGTTGCCATTGTCAAACTCTCCGATGGTTACACCGTTATACGTCACAGAATCCACATAGTTGCCGGAGGGGTTGCTGAAGGATACATTCTCTTTCCTGGCAACCTCCAGCATCACATCCCAGACCGTTGCATTCATGTCGACAGTATAGCTTGTCTCTTCCAGCCACGTTTTCAAATTGCCGTCTTTCAGCGTATGGGTTCCGGTGTCCTCGGTCAGGTCGCCGTGCTTTGTATCGCCCAAAAGCGTGAAAGAAACCGTGATCGTGTCTTCTCCGGGGCCGCCGCTTTGCCTTTTCAGGACACGGACCGTCAGCTCTGTTTTGGCAGGCCCATAGGCCACAGTCAGAAGCAGCGTCCTGCGTTGGCTGCTGTCAAAGCCGGTGATCTCCACGCCGTCGCTCTTCCAGTCCAGGGTTTTGGTGCTGCCGTCGCCGTAATCACCATGCCGTCCAAATTCAGGGCGTCGCCGATATAAAAATCGGTCTGGTATTCCCCGGAAAGCTCCAGCAGGTAGGCAACCGGTTCTTCATTCAGCTGCGGCCCATTCTCGCCCTGCACCCAGTTTTTATAGCTGCTGTCCGACGCGTTCAGCAGCTCCACCACAGTGCCGTCTTTCATTTCCTCGGCGCTCATGGCCTTCGCCAGCTTGTCCGCATCTGCACCCAGCGGGTCGTCCGTCCGGTTGTGATCCACCTTGGAAACCAGCTTGTATTGCTCAAATTCCGGCTCGGTTCCGCCTGTGCCGTACCGATCGTCAAACGCATGATCCACTTCGCTCAGGTAATCAGAGGCGGCGTTCTCGGTGGAGAAGTAATACACGCCGTCCTCTCCGGGGCCCTTGTCCCGCCCGGTGGTATCCACGCCGAACACCATGCCGATGCCCTTGTCCGCGCCCTCGGCGCAG
>JAHZEF010000236.1:597-2490 GCA_019422005.1 Clostridiales bacterium | reverse complement strand
CGTCCCGTTACGGGATGCGATAATCAGGGTGGTACCGCGTGAAATTCGTCCCTGAAGCCGTTTTGGCTTCAGGGATTTTTTAGTGCCCTGTGGGCGAGTTCCGGTCACTCCTTTCAACAGAGAAGGGAGGCGTATTATGCAAAAGACGACAGATCTATACGGAATGGTTTCCGGAGTACCGCCGGATTCCCGGCCCCGGGCGGCAAAAGGACGGAACCAGATGAGCGTGCAGCAAACTGCACGGTGGGATCAGAATCGTTACGGAAAGGAACTGCTATGAGACAGATTAAAATATTTGATACAACGCTGCGCGACGGGGAGCAGTCTCCCGGCTGCAGCATGAACCTGCAGGAGAAACTGGAGGTGGCACAGTGCCTGGAGCGGCTGAAGGTGGATGTGATTGAGGCGGGCTTTGCCATTGCCTCCCCGGGCGACTTCGAATCGGTGCAGGCGATCGCCGGCGCGATCAAGGACTGCACGGTGGCTTCTCTGGCGCGGGCAACCAGGGGAGACATTGATACGGCCTGGGAGGCGGTGCGGCATGCGGCGGATCCGAGGATTCACCTGTTTCTTGCGACCAGCCCGCTCCACATGGAGTATAAGCTGAAAATGACGCCGGAGGAGGTGCTGGCGCGGACGGCGGAGATGACGGCATATGCAAAGCGCTATACCTCCAATGTGGAGTTTTCGGCGGAGGATGCAACCCGAAGTGACCCGGAATTTCTGGCGAAGATCGTCCGGGCGGCGATCCGCGCCGGCGCTACGGTTGTGAACATTCCGGATACGGTTGGCTATACCACGCCGGCCGAGATGCAGGCGCTGATTGCCTATCTGCTGGAGCAGGTGGAAGAGGCCGGCAATGTGGAACTGTCGGTGCACTGTCATAATGATCTGGGAATGGCGGTGGCCAACTCGCTGGCCGGCGTGCTGGGCGGCGCTGCGCAGATTGAGTGCACCATCAACGGGCTGGGGGAGCGGGCCGGAAACACGTCCCTCGAAGAAGTTGTCATGGCGATCCGGACCCGCCCTGACGTCTATGAAGCCCAGACGCGGATCGATTCCACCCAGATTTACCGGTCGAGCAAGGCGGTCTACGACATCATAGGACAGGCGGCTCCCCTGAATAAGCCCATAGTGGGCAAAAATGCATTTCTTCATGAAAGCGGCATCCATCAGCATGGGGTGCTGGCGAACAAGAAGACATATGAAATCCTGACGCCGGAATCGGTGGGGATCCGTGTCAACAATATTGTGCTGGGCAAGCATTCCGGAAAACACGCATTTGAAAGCCAGCTGCGCCAGATGGGATATGACCTGACGCCGGAGGAGCTGCTGCGCTGCTTTGAAGAGTTCAAGGTGCTGTGCGACAAGAAAAAAGTGATAACGGATGCGGATCTGGAGGCGCTGGTCAGCCACAACGCCAGGGCACAGACGCACGAGGACGGATATAAGCTGGACTGGTTTGCCGTACATACCAGCAATTTTACGACGGCAACGGCGACCATCAGCCTCAAGCGGGGCGAAGAGCGCTTTGAGGAGGTGTGCCTGGGCGACGGTCCCATTGACGCGGCCTGCCTGGCGATTGATAAGATTATCCGTCCGGTGCCGCATTCCTTTGAGATCCTGAACATCAAATCCATTTCCGAGGGCAAGGATACGCTGGGGGACGTCAATATTCGGCTGCAGGCCCACGGACGCAGCTTCGGCGGCCACGGCCTTTCCACGGATATCATGGAGGCCAGCATACTGGCTTATCTGGAGGCGGCAAACCGGCTGCAGGAATACTCCGAAAAACACCAGAAACAGGAGGAGAACTGAACCATGGGAATGACGATGACGCAAAAAATCTTAGCGGCGCACGCCGGCCGCGCATCCGTATCCGCCGGGGATCTG
>JAHZEF010000236.1:0-587 GCA_019422005.1 Clostridiales bacterium | reverse complement strand
GATTGAGGCAAAACTGGATCTGGTTTTGGGCAATGATATCACGACGCCGGTTGCAATCGCGACCTTTGAGCGGGCGGGATTTACCGAAGTGTTTGACCGGGAGCGGATTGCGATTGTGCTGGATCATTACACGCCCTGCAAGGATATCAAGTCGGCGGAGCTGTGCGATCAGGCGAGGAAATTTGCAAAGCGGTTTGGAATTACTCATTTTTACGATGTGGGCGCTGCAGGGATCGAGCATGCGCTGCTGCCGGAACGGGGCCTGACGGCGCCGGGCGAACTGATCATCGGCGCGGACTCCCATACGTGCACCTACGGCGCGCTGGGAGCGTTCTCCACCGGCGTCGGTTCGACGGACATGGCGGCCGGTATGGCGGTAGGGGAGAACTGGTTTAAGGTCCCGGCCGCAATCCGGGTGGAGCTTCGGGGCAGCCTGCAGTCGTATGTCTGCGGCAAAGATGTGATCCTGCACCTGATTGGAGAGATCGGCGTGGACGGCGCCCTGTACCAGTCGCTGGAATTCGCCGGGGAAGGCGTGGCGAGCCTTTCCATGGACGACCGCTTTACCGTTGCCAATATGGCCATTG
>JAHZEF010000235.1 GCA_019422005.1 Clostridiales bacterium | reverse complement strand
TGCGTCCGTCGCCCATCACGCCGACGCTGCGGGTATTGGTCAGCACCGCAAAATACTGATGGACAGACTGATCCAGGCCCGCGGCGGCGATCTCCTCCCGGTAAATCGCATCCGCCTCCCGCAGGATATCCGCTTTTTCCTTGGTGATATCGCCGATGATACGGATGGCCAGCCCCGGCCCCGGGAACGGCTGCCGCATAACCAGATATTCCGGAAGGCCCAGTTCCCGGCCCAGCTGACGCACTTCGTCCTTGAACAGCATCCGCAGCGGCTCAATGATCTCCTGAAAATCCACATAGTCGGGCAGCCCGCCGACATTGTGGTGACTTTTGATCACCGCTGCGTCACCAGCTCCGGATTCAATCACATCCGGATAGATGGTTCCCTGTGCCAGGAACTCCACACGGCCCAGTTTTTTCGCTTCTTCCTCGAATACGCGGATAAACTCCTCGCCGATGATCTTCCGCTTGTGCTCCGGTTCCGCCACGCCGGCCAGCCTGAGCAGGAACCGGGACTCCGCATCCACCCGGACAAAATTCAGGTTCCACCTGGAAAAAGCGCGTTCCACTTCGTCGCCTTCCTGCTTGCGCATCAGGCCGTGATCCACAAACACGCATGTCAACTGGCTGCCGACCGCCTCTGCCAGCAGCGCGGCTGCCACCGACGAGTCCACGCCGCCGCTGAGCGCCAGCAAAACCTTGCCGTCCCCCACCTTTTTCCGGATCGCGGCAACCGCCGTCCTGCAATAATCCTCCATAGTCCAGTCGCCGCGGGCGCCGCAGACTTCGTAGAGGAAATTCCGGATCATATCGGTCCCGAATTCCGTATGGTTGACCTCCGGATGAAACTGAACGCCGTAAAATCCCCGGGACTCATCACAGATCGCAACATTGGGGCATGCATCCGAGCGCGCCGCCAGGGAAAATCCATCCGGAACCTTTTCCATGTAATCCCCATGGCTCATCCACGAAATCCCCCGGGCGGGAATCCCCCGGAACAGGCGGCAATCCGGATCATAATACGTCTCCGTCTTGCCGTATTCACGCGCAGAATCCTCCGCAGCCGCAACCACACGCCCGCCCAGATGGTGGGCAATCAGCTGGCAGCCATAACAAATCCCCAAAATCGGAATTCCCAGCCGGAAGATCTCCGGATCCACCTGAGGCGCCGTCTCGTCATAGACACTGTTGGGGCCGCCGGTGAAGATCAGGCCGATGGGCTCCATGGCCTTCAGCTGGGCCAGCGGCGTCGTATAGGGCTTGACCTCGCAGTAAACGCTGCACTCACGCACGCGCCGGGCAATCAGCTGATTATACTGGCCGCCAAAGTCCAGGACGATGACCTTCTGCATACCGCTTAATCCTCCCGGTAAACAATACCGTTTTCATCTGCGCGCTCGATGACGGCCAGGGATTTGAGATTCACGCCGGAAGCGCGCAGACGGTCGCCGCCGCCCTGGAACCCCTTCTCCACTGCGCAGCCGACGCCCACCAGCTCCGCGCCCGCAGACTTTACAATGTCGCACAGGCCGCGCACTGCCTCGCCGTTCGCCATAAAGTCGTCAATAATCAGGACGCGGTCGCTGGGCTTAATCCACTCGTTGGACACCAGCAGCGTAACCTTCTTCTTGTATGTATAGGAAAAAATATCGCTCTGATACAATCCGCCCTCAATGTTGTCGCTTTTGGCCTTCTTTGCAAAAACCATAGGCAGCCCCCACCGGTGGGCACAGATCGTTGCCAGAGCAATTCCGCTTGCCTCCGCCGTCATAATCAATGTCACCTGGCGCAGGTCAAAGTAATGCGCAAATTCATCCGCAATATCCTGCATCAGCTTCGTGTCAATTCTGTGATTCAGAAAACCGTCCACCTTGATGATATTGCCGGGCAGAACCTTGCCCTCCTTGAGAATGCGCTCCTTCAGTTGCTGCATAGTACGCTCAAGCCCCTTTCAAATATCGTTGGAATACTTGCACCGATTATACTATCCATTATTCCTTATTTTCTGTTTTTTTCAATTGTGAAGGATACCGAACTTCCCGTCATTTTTTTGTTGATATTCGTAGGTTCTACCCATTTCGCCAAATCCTGCGCTTTCAGGGTGCAAAACTTGCAAAATCCTGCAAAAAAAACCACGGCCCGGACTGTATAAAAAAACGATGGCAGACACAGCAGTGCCTGCCATCCCCCTGCCGCTTCCGCGGCCTGCGGTGCGAATGCCGTCTGTCAGCCCTCCCGGGCGGAATCCAGCATCTGCGTGTAAACCGTCTCCGGCTGCACGCCCACCGCCTTCTGCTGCAGCTCGCCGTCCTGGAATATCAGGACCGTCGGAATGCTCATAATGCTGAAACGGGAAGCCAATCCGGCCTGTGCGTCAATGTCCACCTTGCAGACCGAAACTTTGCCTGCGTACCGGTCGGCCAGGTTCTCGATGACCGGCGCCAGCATTTTGCAGGGGCCGCACCATCCTGCCCAAAAGTCCACCAGGCTGACGCCCTTCTGAATGGTCTCGTCAAAATTCTCTTCTGTTAAGTGCAAAA
>JAHZEF010000234.1 GCA_019422005.1 Clostridiales bacterium | reverse complement strand
AACTCTCGACCCCTACAATGCGAATGTAGTGCGCTCCCAGCTGCGCTACAGGCCCGAATGCAGTGAAATCGACGACTGAAGATTCACTGCTCAACTATTATACAGCATCAGCGCGCAAAAAGCAACCACATAATTGCAGGAATTGTAAAAATAGATGCGATGGTTGTGATAAATACGCCGGCGGCGGAGAGATCCTGGTCTCCGCCGAATTCCAGCGTCATCATGTTGGCGTTGGACGCCACGGGCATTGCCAGAATCACGGTCAGGATACCGAGCAGCAGCGTGTTGTGGATCAGTGGGCGCAGCAGGAAAAATACGGCCAGCGGAAGGAGAATCATTTTCAGAAGCACCAATATGTACAGGCGCCAGTTTCCGACGACGGACCGCAGCGGAATTTCCGCCAGGGTGCAGCCGATGACAATCATGCAAAGCGGCGTGGAGATATTGCCGATGTACTGCACAACCTCGGCCGCGGCGGCGGGGATCTGCAGGCCGGTCAGATAAATCAGAAACGCCAGCAGAGCGGCCACCACCATGGGCCGCAGAAACAGGTTCCAGCGGAACCGCCGCTCCCGGGCTTCCGACAGCAGGGCGATGCCATAAGTATAGACCACCAGCTGAAATACCAATACGAAAATGGAGACATAAAAGACGGCGCTCTCTCCAAACAGGGCGCGGACAACCGGGTATCCCATAAACCCCATGTTGGAAAAAATCAGCATAAAGCGGTAAGTACCGGTGCTGCCGGCCGGCACCTTCAGCAGCCTGACGACCAGCAGGGACAGGGGAATCAGCACCAGATAACAGCAGACTGCCATTCCGCTCAGCTGCAGGACCTGGCCGTTGGTCAGCAGATGCTCGGTATTCAGGACGGAGGAAAGGATCATGAACGGATGGATCATGTAAATGACCAGCCGCGTCAGCTGGGACTTGAACGCCGGCCCGACCATCCGAAGGCGGACGGCCAGAAAGCCGAGGGCCATGGCGGCAAACAGCGAAACCATGGTGCGAAGCAGCGAAGCGATACTGATCATGAAAACGTCTCCTTGAATTCAATTGCATTTGGAGCAGGGGCTGTAGCCGTTGCTCTCTGCCAGCTTGCGGCTGTAGGCCCAGAAGCTCTGCCGGGTGAAATCCGGGCAGTCGTATTTGTGATACAGTTTGGAACCGTCGTTATTGACAAAGACCACATAGCTGTCCATAAAGCTGGCCTTGGCGCTGTAGGTGGCGTTGGAGGCTGTCAGCTGATTGAGCTGAGCGGTCAGCTGTGTAATCTGACCCTCCAGGTCGCCGACAGTGCTCAGCAGTTCGGCATTTTCGCCGGTCAGCTTGTCCATCTCATGCTGCTGGGAGGTCATATCATACTGGGATTGGGAAACCGTGCTTTGTGAGCTGTTCAGCTGCTCCTGCAGCGTTTCAATTTCCTGCTCCAGCTCGGCAATGGAGGTCTGCGCCTCACTGAGCTGGCGTGTCAGGGCGTCCTGCTCCTTTTCCAGCGCTTCGATCTCGGTTTCCCGCAGAATCAGATCTGCCTCCTTGGCGCGCAGACGGCGGCGCTCCACAGCCAGGCCGCCGAAATTGACAATGATATATGTGAGAGAACCGGCCAACAGCAGGCTGACGATCACCAGTGCGATCGCCGGCTTTTTGGATCGCCTGGGCGCATGCTCGGCGGCGCCGCGCGCCTTCCGGGCCGCCGGACGGTCTGCTTTTGCGGCGGCTCTGGTATCCGGGGTTTTGGGCGGCTTGGAGGAACGGGCCGGTCTGGCAGCGCCGGCTCCCGGGTCCTGCACCGTGGGAGACAGACTGCACGCGACGCAGAACAGTTCGCCGTCCGGTATTTCACGGCCGCATTTGATGCAATTCATTGCACGCACCTCCATCTGAGTTCAAACAAAAAAATTATAGCGTATTTTGTCAGGAAAGTAAACATCAGGCCCTGCGAATTAGTTTGCCGCGGGTTTGGAGAATTATGCTGGCCTGCTTGATATGAAGATTCTGTAAATAAAATATGAACTTTTTGCGAGAACAGGAACTTCCGGATGGGGAGCGCGTCAAAGCGTGCATAGCCGTGAGCGTCACGGCGAATCTCAATTTGCAAAGGAGTTCATGAGTATGAATGGAAAACGTGTATGGATCCTGGCGCTGGCCGGGGTATTGTCGATTTCACTTCTGGCCGGCTGCACCAAGAAGGGAGACGAAAACCAGGGGAATACAGAGCCGCCGGCACAGTCAGACGTAACAGATCCCGGCGCCGCGCCGGATCCGGGAACCGCGCAGCCGGAGACGCCGGATGCGGAAACACCGGATACGGAAACGCCGGACGCGGAGACCCCGGACGCCGGAACGGACACGCCGGATTCCGCGGATGATGCGCAGAACGGTTCGGATTCCCAGACGCCGGCCGATGATGCAGGCGCTGACGGGGCCGAAGGCGGGGAAACCGCTCCCACAGTGAATACCGATGATGGGGCCGTTCCGGAAGCCGGGCAGGCTCCGACAGCGGAATAATTCCGGATTCCCAAGTGAATTGTCAAACTAAATGCAACAGGAGTTGAGTTCGAAGTCCCATAATTCCT
>JAHZEF010000233.1:2290-2611 GCA_019422005.1 Clostridiales bacterium | reverse complement strand
CAGATTTTGTACAATGGTCATCCCCAGGCCCGTCCCGGCAATCCTGCTGATCCGGGAATCATCCGCACGGCTGAAGGGCTCAAAAATATGCTCCAGGTATTCCGGCTTCATTCCGATCCCGGTATCCTCTATGAGGAACCGGTAGGTACCCACCGGTTCATTTGCCGGCTCCAGCTCCTCCAGTCCCATCCGGATCGAGCCGCCGGGCGCCGTATACTTCGACGCGTTTTCCAGAAGATTGGTTAGCACCTGGCGCAGCTTCTGCGCATCCCCCGCCACCACGCTGTGAAACTGCTCCGGCAGGATGGACTCCAGGCGCTG
>JAHZEF010000233.1:0-2280 GCA_019422005.1 Clostridiales bacterium | reverse complement strand
AGCTCCCGCAGATCCAGTTCTGTTTCCGCCACCTCCACGCGTCCGCTTTCAATGCGGCTCATGTCCAGGACTTCGCTGATCAGCCCCAGAAGATGGGCGCTGGACGCCTGGATATTCCGAAGCTCATCCTGCAGCCGCTCCCGATCGTCCAGATGGGTCTGGGCCAGCGCCGACATGCCGACGATGGCGTTCATCGGCGTGCGGATGTCATGGCTCATCCGGGAAAGGAACTCGCTTTTCGCCCGGTTCGCCTCTTCCTCTTTCTTCAGCGCCTCCATCAGCAGTTCCTTGTTCCTGCGCTCCCGTTCCATGGTCTCTTCCTGCTGGCGCCGTTCTTCATCAATGTTTTTGACCATGGTGATTTCCAGCACGTCGTCTGTCAGCGGGCTGTTGACCCGCACCACCTGCGTAATATTCCAGTGATACCGGCCGTCATCCCCCATCTGCCGCAGTTCCATGGAGACTTCCTTTACGCCGTGCGCAAACGCCGTCAGCAGGGACGTTCTGGAAAACCGGCGGACAAACTCTTCCCGGTATTCCGGCGCCAGCGTCGACGCACCGGTCGCAATCAGGTCGTCGAACACACCGGACTCCTCGGCCTTTTGCGTGTGAAACCGGTCGTATTCCATCATATAGTAGGAATTCTGCGTCAGATTCACGGAAATCAGCATCTGGTAGGCCACATGGGCGGCCGTGGCCAACTGGCTGATTTCCAAATTCATTTTCTGCTCCTGCAGAAATTCTTCCTGGATATCCCGGAATACCAGCACACACCAGCAGGCCTCGTCCTCCATCGGGTCAATCCGGACCGCCGTATATTCCACCATGTGAAACGTCCCGTCCTCCATCCTGCGGCGCAGACGCCTGCTGATGCTTCTGCGGCCGGCGCCAAACTGCCGCAGCAGGGCTTTCCGGGAAAAGCTGTCCCGGAAGGCCTCCGTATCAGCCGGATGGAGCAGATACACGGCGTATTTTTCATTTTCTGTATCAAAACGGCCTGAAGGCGGGAGGCGGCCCCACATTTCATCCATCTGGCAGTTCACATAATAATTCTCCGTCAGGTTGGCGATGATACATTCCCCGAACACCGTCACCAGACTCTGGGCATACATCTTTCGAATCCGTTCCAGATCCTGCCCTTCTCTGAAATCCAGCTTATGCGGCATCACCGTAATCAGGAACGCCGGGACCGTTCCGTCCCACAGCATCCGATCCGCAGTCATGTCCACAATTTGCCCAAACCGGCTGCCATAGTGAATGGTATGGTTGGAGGCCCTTTCCCCGATTCTTTCCAGGGGGCAGTCCACACAGTTCTCCTTCCAGACCTCATGGCAGCGCCTGCCCGGCGCCGCCTCCGGGCTGATCTGCCGGACATGCCGGTTGACATATAAAATCCGGTGATCATCCTCGCGAACCACATATACACTGGTCTCCGTCAGCGCATCCAGAATCCGCCTCAGATTTTCCTCCGCCATGCCGCTGCCTCCAATCCGCTGCGTGTTTGTCATACTGCACGGCTGTTATTATACAAATTTTTCCGGCAAGATTCCACCCAAAAATATCTTTTTCACAATTTCAGCCCCAACTGCCATTTCCTGCAGACCTCCGCATATTAAAAAATTGCTTTTCCCCTTGACATGCTTCCAAAAATCCTCTATTATAACATCGTTATATAACACTGATATGCCAGAGGGCGCACGCAGGGCAGCCCGAGCCATCCGCTCCGGTGCAAATTCTCAGGCCGTCTGATGCGGGCATGGCCTGCGGCAGACCCGTCCATGACGCGCCGGCAGGGAGAATGGAGTTTGTATCGCGGTTACATCGGCGTACCCTGGCAGCCGGAACGGCCGGTTCCCCGGCCGCCCCGGATCGCCGCAGCCGAAGGGCTCCGCAGGCCTGCATGCACTGCCCACGATGTGCCCTGCGCGCATGCCGGGCGGTAGGTTCCCTGCCGCGGAAATCCCATCTGCATGCGCCGGCGCAGCCTGATGGGAAGCTTGTCCCTGTTTTTTTGTCCCAAAAGTTAGCTGCAACTAACTAAATTTCAACGATCAAGCAAGGGGGAATACCATTGAAACAGAATGCAAACCTGTCCCGCCTGCTGGCCTATGCAGGCGGACACAAGCGTCTGACGGTGCTCGGATGCGCCCTGTCCGGTGCGGCGGCCCTTCTGGGGCTGGTGCCGTTTATCTGCGTCTGGCTGGTGGCGCGGGACGTCCTGTCCGTGTTTCCGGACGTCGCGGCCGCCGCGGGCCTGGAACGGTGGGGCTGGATGGCCGT
>JAHZEF010000232.1 GCA_019422005.1 Clostridiales bacterium | reverse complement strand
CGCGGATGACTCCTACAAGGCTCCCGGTACGGTACAGTCGGGAGCGGGCGCGGAGACCGCTTTGCTGGAATATGATTTTTCTGCCGGGGGCGGTCAGGGCGGCTATTCCACCACGCTGACCGGGGTTGACGTTTCAGAACCCCTGTACCTCAGGCTCAACCGTGAAGGGAGCTATACCCTGACCATTACCGCCAGGGAAGATACCGTCACGAAGGAAATCACCGTGCTCTCCCAGGAGGAATATACTCTGCTCAGCGCAGCGGAATCCAAAATTGCCGGGCTGCCCGACGCAGCCGCCATGGGCAATCTGGAACAGGTCGTTGCGGCCCAGAAAGCCTATACCGAGCTGCCGGCAGCGCTGCAGGCGCTGGTTTCGGACGCGCTGAAGGCAAAACTGGACGCGGCAATCGAAACCATTGACCGGGAGGCCGCGGGCAAACACCAGGTCTCGCTGACGCTGGACGCAGGCGGCGGTTCTCTGCCGGACAGCGAAAAAGTCCAAACCGTCACCTACAAAGGCGGCAGCTTTACCCTTCCCGTTCCAGTGCTGGCCAGCCACACATTCCAGGGCTGGTATCTTTCGGATACCAGGATCACCGACGGGGCCGGCGCCTCCCTGAAGGAATGGGACAGCCTGAGCGGTGCACAACTCACAGCAAAGTGGGCCCACAATGCGTCGGTCGGCGCGGCGCTGGACATCAGCGAAGCGGAGGACGTCTATGCCTTGGCACGGATCCTGGCAAAACAGCCGGAGGACGATGCGGATGCCATTCTGACAGCGGAACTCCGGGCGGATTATCTGCGCTTCGGCATATCATCCGGTTACCATGAGGCTTATGCCGATCTGCAGACAGCCGAATACATTCTGAAGCAGGACATTTCCCTCACCAACAGCCGGGACGGGAACGAGACGTTCCAGGGAATCCCCAATTTTGCCGGAACTTTTGACGGCCAGGGCCGCACCATCACAGTGGATTTCACTCTGGCCGGCACGCAGTCAGGCAGCGCCCAGTTCGGCTGTCTCTTCAAAACGCTGGGCACAGCCAGGACAGGCTCTGACGAAGCGAAGGGCGCCACAGTGAAAAACCTGTATCTGTCCGGCAGGCTGGTCACAGGCGCAGGCGGGCTTACCGTCGCCGGCGGATTACAGGATATCGGCGTGCTGGCCGGCGCCTCCGCTGCCGCAGACCATACCCTGGAAAACATCGTCACGGACGTTGAGACCGATCTGACCATCCTGTCCGGCGACACAAGCACCTGCGCCTATGTCGGCGCATTGGTGGGACGTATGAACTCCGGTACGGGCAGCGTCGTGAAAAACTGCGTAAACCGCGGCAGCCTGACAGTGAACTATCAGAATATGACCGCCAACGGAGGCGGGCGGCTGGGCGGCCTGGCGGGCCACGTGTACAGCGGCGTCCACTTTGTCGGCTGCACCAACAGCGGCAGCGTGAGCACCGCGGACAGCGACGAAAACAGAACCAACGCCGGCGGGCTGGCAGGCAGCGGCGGCGGCCTGTATACCGACTGCGTACAGGCGGGCAGCATCACCAGCAACGGCTTCCGGGTGTACGCTTTCAGCAGCATGTCGGAGGACAGCACCGGCAACCAGCTCCGCCTGACTGTAACGGGGAAGGCCGGCGATACCATCGCCTACGGAAGCGAATCTGTCACACTGACCGCCGACAACACCAGCGCGTCTTTTGACATCCCTGTGGTCTATGCCGGCGGCACAGTGGAAAACAACGGCTTTTCCTACGGTGAATTTCTGACGGTAAACGGCACGCGTCTGGACTGGTACAACCTGACCAGCACCGTACTGACCGCCGCTCTGGACGCCTCGGAGGCGAAAGAGCTGTCCGTCCCGTTCCAAAGCGCGTCGGATGCGATCGTAATTTCCACAGCCGATCAGCTTCTGGCGCTGCAGAAAGCCCTGAACGAGGGCGACGAAAGTTCCATTGACGCCCTGTATCGTTTGGGCGGCAGGCCCGCTCCCGACGACGATGCGGAAGCGCGCACGATCCTCCAGACGGCGTATTACAAACTGGGCGGCAATTTGACAGCAGACAATCCGGCGTATACCGGCATCGGCACCCCGTCCTATCCGTTCAGCGGGCATTTTGATGGACAGGGCAATACGATAACACTCTCCCTGACCGGCGCAAACGCTTATATGGGCCTCTTCGGCTATGTAAATACCGGCGCGGGCGGCGTGCCGGAGATCAGGAACCTGTCGCTGGACGTTTCCATTGACGCAGTTTTGACGGCCGGGACCGGCAGCGCCTGCATCGGCGGGCTGGCAGGCCGTATGGACGCCGCCGAAATCAGCGGCGTGACAGTGGAGCTGCGGCAGCTCACCCTTGACGGCGAAACCACCGGAACAGTCCAGACAGGCGGCCTGCTCGGAAACGGCGTGCTGGACGGGGGCAGTACCGTGGCCCTGACCGTCAGCGGCCCCATCCAAATCACAGCAGACTGCAAAAATATGGACGCAGGCGGCGCGGTCGGCAGCGGGCGTGTAGCCGCTCCCATAACCGTAACCTATACGGGTTCCGCCGCAATGACTGTGAAAAACGGCTCCGCAAACGCAGGCAGCGTCAATGCAGGCGGGCTGCTGGGCTATTCCGGCGGGGGCAGCATCGACCTGTCGGGTTGCAGATTGGTAAACGATACGGGGGACGTGTTTACAA
>JAHZEF010000231.1:571-2701 GCA_019422005.1 Clostridiales bacterium | reverse complement strand
TCCGCCGAAAGGCCCAGCGCATCCGCCGCAATCGCACACGTCTGCTCCGCAATCTCCATGCCGTTGGGCGCGCAGGTGTTTGCATTTCCGCTGTTGCAGATCACCGCCTGCGCATGGCCATCCGCCAGATGCGCTTTGGTAACCGTCAGGGGCGCGCCCTTGACTTTATTTTTCGTATACACGCCCGCAGCCGTACAGGGCACGTCACTGACAATCATGGCCAGATCCGCCTTGGCCTGATTTCTCCGGATCCCGCACCAGATACCAGCGGCCCGGAACCCCTTCGGCGCGCAGACGCCGTTTTGAATTTCCTTCATTTCCTTTCATCCTTTCCCGTCTACAGGCCTGCATCCTCCGGCAGGCCCAGCATCAGGTTCATGCACTGCACCGCCGCGCCGGACGCGCCTTTCCCCAGATTGTCAAACCTCGAAGTCAGCACAATCCGTTCCTCTGTCCCGAATACATAAATCTCCAGCCGGTTGCTTCCCGCCAGGGCGTTTGCCGCCAGCATGCCATCCTCCGGCAGTTCCCCCCACGGGTGAACCGTGATAAAACGCTGCCCTTCATAGTAGGCCGCCAGCGCTCCCGCCAGATCCTGCGGCCCAATCCGCCTGGACAGCAGCCTTGCATGCAGCGGCAGCGTCACCGCCATGCCGCAGAAATAATCCGCCACAATGGGGTTGAAGATCGGCGGATCGGTCAGCCCCGCAACTGCCTGCATTTCCGGCAAATGCTTATGACGCTGTTCCAGGGCGTACTGCCTGGGGCTGTCATAACCGGCCGGCCGGCCAGCCGCTTCATACCGGGCGATCATCTGTTTGCCGCCTCCGGAATACCCGGTAATCGAATGCGCTGTAAACGGATAATCCGCCGGCGCAATCCCCAGTTTCACCAGCGGCGCAGCCAGCGTCAAAAACCCTGTCGCATGGCATCCGGGCACTGCAACGCGGTTGGCGGATGCAATCGCTTCCCGCTGCTGTGCCGACAGCTCCGGCAGGCCGTACACCCACCCGCATTGTGTCCGATGCGCCGTGGAGGTATCCAGCACCCGCACCCCTTCCGGGATTTTTTCGCAGATTTCACGGGACGCCGCATCCGGCAGGCAAAGGAAACTGATATCCGCTGCACAAATCCGCTCCAGTCTGGCATGGAGGTCTTTCCGTTCCGCATCCGGAATCTCCAGCAGTTCTATCTCACTGCGGCCAAGAAACCGTTCGTGAATCTTCAATCCGGTTGTTCCCGAACTTCCGTCAATAAATACCTTTTTCATAATCCATCCGCTTTCCTGTGTCATCCGGCCTTCCGGTTTCTGCTTTATATTATACACTTGTTTCTGTATATTTCAAGTATCTTTCGAATATTTATTCAGATATTTTGCGAAACAGGTACATATTATTCATAATTATAGGAAAACGGCAGTCAGGTGATTTTAAATTTATGCATCCTATACAAGCCAGCGGAGGCATACAAAAACCGGCCGCACCCATTACGGTGCGGCCGGGCCTGTCTGCAAAAGGGCCTTTTGGCGGCTGTGCGGCACTCCGCCTCTCCCGGACATGGGCTGAGCGCCATGCCGCTGGAATGCCCGGAAGGGCCTGCCTGTTCTCCGGCCCCGCCGGCCGGAGGCCGGTATAGCGCCATATCCTCCGCCATGGCCTGGCGAAGCATCTCGCGCAGGCCGCCTTCCCACAGAACGCCCCGGGGCAAATTGCAATTTTTTCAGGCAAAACGGGAATAAATCAGTTGACCATAACCCGCTTTTTCCAGTAACATAATTTTGAAATATTTCAACTCTATTTGACGTATTCAGAATTTTATACACGACCACCAACATTTACCATGCCGATACCGCACGGAAAAACCGCCCGTTTTTCCGGAGTTATTCACATTGTAAACAGGGTTTTCAACAGTTTTGCCGTTTGCAGGCCGCATTGTGGATTCTGCATATTAAATTTACATAACACTTTTGAACCTTACTCGGCAAAATAGGCGATATCCTCAATGCTCAAACCGTCGTGAAGCGCCAGATTAATGCCGTAGGACACCAGCCGCGCCATCTGCTCCACACGCGCGTCAATATCCCGCGGCGTCACAATCATAGTCTGGCCGCCGCAAAGCTCCTGAATTCGT
>JAHZEF010000231.1:0-561 GCA_019422005.1 Clostridiales bacterium | reverse complement strand
CCATAGTCCTGCGCCAGGGTTTCCAGATCCACCACCGTCGGCACGCCCACTGCGATCACCGGGATCCCGAACCGTTCCCGGTTGAATGCCTCGCGCGCGTTGTTGATGCCGGAGCCCGGCGTTATACCGGTATCTGCCAGCTGAATTGTGGTACAGATGCGCTCCAGGCTTCTCGACGCCAATGCATCCACCACAATCAGGCAGTCCGGCCGGGATTTTTCTGCAACGCCGCCGATCACTTCAGCGCTTTCCAGTCCGGTAATCCCCAGCACGCCGGGGGATATGGCGGATACAGAGCGGAAATCGGAAAAAAACGACGGCATCTGCTCCACCAGGTGCCTGGTCACGACCAGATGGTCCAGCGCCCTGGGGCCGATCGCATCCGGCGTGACAGCCCGGTTCCCCAACCCCGCCACCAGCACAGACTGCTCCTTTTTCAATGGGAGCAGATTCCGCAGCTGCTTCCCCAGAACCTCCGCGGCGCGGCGGAAACCGCCGCGCTCCCGCTGCTGCGCGGCGCTCAGTTCCAATGTCACATACGTCCCCACCGGCTTGTGAAGC
>JAHZEF010000230.1 GCA_019422005.1 Clostridiales bacterium | reverse complement strand
TATATCCGGCCACAGGGCTGTCGATCCCCCCGGACAGCAGGCAGGCCGCTCTCCCGCCCATGCCGGTGGGCAGGCCGCCGGCCCCGGGCTCCGCGGGGCCGTGCACATAGGCGGCATGCTCCCGCACCTCCACATAGACCGTATACTCCGGATGATGGACGTCCACCTTCAGATGGGGAAACGCCTCATGGATCCTGCCGCCGATCTCCTGTGAAATCTGGATGGAGGTCAGGGGATACCGCTTGTCCGCCCGCTTGGATTCCACCTTGAAGCTCTTCCGCGCCGCCAGATCCTCCCCGAGGTAGTCTGTCACGGCGGCAACAATCGCGTCTGCAGACTTTTCACAGGGACGGCAGCGGCAGATGGACGCCAGCCCGAAAATCGACCGGCAGGCCTCCCATGCGCCGTCCACGTCGCAGTCTTCGCCATTGGGCTCCACATAGACCGTGGATTGGGCAATATATACCTGGAAGCTGCCGTAAGGCCGCATCCTCCGGGCGATATTCGACTTCAGCTTATTTTCAAAGGCAAAGCGGTTGAGACCTTTGAGCACCACTTCGCCCAGCTTCAAAAGAAATATTTCATTCATGGTTTTTCCCTCGTATTCTCCCAGATAAATTATTGATCCCGGCTTCCGAACCGGAATGTCCGGTACTGGATCGCCTCGGCGATGTGCTGCGGCCGGATCGCCTCGCTGCCATCCAGATCCGCCACGGTACGCGCCACCTTCAGAATCCGGTCATAGCTCCGCGCTGTCATGCGCAGACGCTCAAATGCAGTGCGCATCAGCGCCGCCGAATCCTCATCCAGACGGCACCACTCCCGCAGCTCCGCCGGCCCCATACGCGCATTGCACCAGACCGGCGCCGCGTGAAACCGCGCGCGCTGCCGGCTCCGCGCAGCCTCCACCCGTCTTTTGATCTCAGACGAGGATTCCGCCCGCTCCGTTCCCGTCAGATCTGAAAACGGAAGCGCGGGGATCTCCACAATGATATCAATGCGGTCCAGAAGCGGCCCGCTGATCCGCGACAGATAGCCGTCCACCGCAGCCTGGCTGCAGGTGCATCGGCCGGAAGGGTCGCCGTACCAGCCGCACTTGCAGGGGTTCATGGCGCATACCAGCATAAACTCGCTGGGAAAGGAGACGCTGCCGCTGACACGCGAAATGGTTACGGCGCCGTCCTCCAGCGGCTGCCGCAGGATCTCCAGCGTGTCGTTCCGGAATTCCGGCAGCTCGTCCAAAAACAGGACGCCGCGGTGGGCCAGCGAGATTTCCCCCGGCCGGGGCACGCTGCCGCCGCCGGCCAGGCCCGCGGCGGAAATCGTGTGGTGCGGGCTTCGGAAGGGCCGCCTGTCCACCAGCGGCGCGTCGCTGGACAGGAGCCCCAGCACCGAGTGTATCTTGGTGACTTCCAGCGCTTCCTCCCGGGTCATATCCGGCAGAATCGACGGCAGCCGCCTGGCCAGCATGCTCTTGCCGGAGCCCGGGGGCCCCACCAGCAGCACGTTGTGCCCGCCGGCTGCGGCAATTTCCAGCGCCCGCTTGCCATTGTGCTGCCCCTTTACGTCGGCGTAGTCCAGCGCTTCACCCGCGGCGGCTTCGCCGTTCAGGTGGGCGGCCAGCCGGGCCACATCCCGGACCGGATATACCGTCAGCCCGTCGGCCAGCGTCGCCTCCGCCGCATTCTCCGCCGGCACATACAGTTCCCGAATCCCCGCTTCACGCGCGGCCAGCGCCATGGGCAGGATCCCGGGAACCGGGCGCAGCCGCCCTTCCAGGCTCAGTTCCCCCAGAAACGCCGCCGGCGCCTGCGGCAGCTTCACATTGCCGGCCGCGCACAGGATCCCAAGCAGAATCGGCAAATCATAAACCGTTCCGGATTTCCTGGTCCCGGCCGGCGCCAGGTTCAGCGTGATGCGGCTGACCGGGAAGGAAAAACCGCAGTTTTTCACCGCTGCCCGGACACGGTCCCTCGCCTCCCTGACCGCCGCATCCGGAAGCCCCACCACGTCAAACGACGGCAGCCCGTTGGAGAGATAACATTCCACCAGGATCTCAAACCCCGTAAGGCCGGACAGCCCCAGAGACCTGACGCTGCTGTACATCGCGCAATCGCTCCCTTCCCGCCGCCAGCGCCGGCTTGTTACGTTTACTATACAGCACATTCCCGCAAAATTCAAACGAATGTTTTCCGGACGGGCCGCAGCGTTCCCGGGAAGCGGGCTGCGCCGGTTTTTTTCTCGAAAAACTCCGAAGGAAGCAATTTCACAATTTACAGTGTGGTAAAAGTGTGCTAGAATAATATTGATTGAGTTTACTATACTTTTAGGAGGTATATCAATTTGTCCAGACAGTTTAAAACCATGGACGGTAACAATGCTGCGGCATACGTGTCGTACGCATTTACCGAGGTGGCGGGTATTTACCCCATCACCCCCTCCAGCCCCATGGCCGACTATGTCGACCAGTGGTCCGCTGCGGGCCAGAAAAACATTTTCGGCACGACGGTGAAGGTGGCCGAGATGCAGTCCGAGGCCGGCGCCTCCGGCACTGTGCACGGTTCTCTGGCCGCCGGCGCTCTGACCACGACCTATACGGCGTCTCAGGGCCTGCTGCTGATGATTCCCAACATGTACAAGATCGCCGGCGAGCTGCTGCCCGCCGTGTTCCATGTCTCCGCCCGTACCGTTGCTGCGCAGGCCCTGAACATCTTCGGCGATCACTCCGACGTGATGGCCTGCCGCCAGACCGGCTTCGCCATGCTGGCCGAGGGCA
>JAHZEF010000023.1 GCA_019422005.1 Clostridiales bacterium | reverse complement strand
CTGCATGCTGCTGCCAAAGGGGGAAAAAATTGCCAGATTCCTGAAAATTCACTGAGAATCTTGCACAAAATCCTTGCGAAAGAAGGAAATATATGATAGATTTTAAAAGGAAAAGCCGTTATGGCTACGAGGATCTGGTACAGATTATCCACCTGCTCCGTTCCCCCGGCGGCTGCCCGTGGGATCAGGAGCAGACCCATGCGTCCATCCGGCGGAACTTTCTGGAGGAAACGTACGAGGTGCTGGAGGCCATCGATGAGGACAACCCCGCCCACCTCTGCGAAGAGCTGGGCGACGTATTGACCCAGGTGGTATTCCATGGGGATCTGGAGCAGGATGCCGGCCGGTTCACGCTGGAGGATATCTACGACGGCGTCTGCAAAAAAATGATCCTCCGCCATCCCCACGTATTCGGCAATACGCAGGTGGACGGCAGCGGGGATGTGCTGGAAAACTGGGACGCCATCAAGCGCCTGGAAAAGGGGCAGAAAACCTACACCGATACATTGCAGGCCGTCGCCAAAACCCTTCCTGCCAACTGGCGGGCCGAAAAGTTGATGAAGAAGGCCTCCAAGGCAGGCTTCTCCTGGCCTTCTCCCCGGGAAGCGCTGGACAAGCTGGGCGAAGAGCTGGGCGAACTGCGGGAGGCCGTCGCCGCCGGCGCAGACCCTGCAGAGGAACTGGGCGACATGCTGTTTGCGGCGGTCGGCGTATCCTATTGCCTGCAGTCCGATCCTGAAGACAGCCTGCAGGCGGCCTGCGACAAATTCATCCGCCGGTTTTCCCGGATGGAACGGCTGGCAGACGGTACGGGGCGGCAGTTGGATCAGCTGTCCAGGGACGAGCTGATGCAGCTTTGGCGCGCCGCCAAGGCGTCCGGACCCGATGTATAAGATTTCCTCAACTGGAAATCCTAAATGGTACAAATGAAATGCTACGGAAAGAGGAATGAAACCATGAACAAAACTGAATTGATCGCTGAAGTTTCCAAAAAGACCGGTATGTCCAAGAAGGACGCCGAGCGCGCCGTCAACGCCGCCGTGGACGCCATCACCGAGGCCCTGGTCTCCGGCGACAAGGTCCAGCTGGTCGGCTTCGGTTCTTTTGAAACCAAGCAGCGCGAAGCCCGCATGGGCCGCAACCCCAAAACCAAGGAGCCCATTGAAATCCCCGCCTCCAAGGTTCCCGTATTCAAAGCCGGCAAGGCTTTGAAGGACGAAGTCTCGAAATAATGCATCGACAGCCGGCAGGCCTGAAGCCTGCCGGCTGAGATTATGAAAACATGACGATGCAGAAGCCCCCGGCAGGGCGGCAGAAGCCGTTTTGCCGGATCCTGCCGCCGCCCCCTTCCGGGGCGCGGCCAATCATCCGGAGAGGAGGCGCAGTATGCGTCTTGACAAGTATTTGAAGGTCTCGCGGCTGATCAAACGGCGGACTGTCGCCAACGAGGCCTGTGACAATGAGCGAATCACCGTCAACGGCCGTCCCGCCAAGGCATCCTACGACGTCAAGGTCGGCGACGTGCTGGAAATCCGCTTCGGGCAGAAAACGGTGAAGATTGAGGTTCTGGCGGTGGCCGAGGCCGTCCGGAAGGATGACGCCGCCGCCATGTACCGGGAGCTTCCCGCCGCATCCGCCCGGTAGCGCCCGCCCCGCTTCAGCAGCCTGCCAAATAGCCGCTTATGCGGCTATTTTTTTTGCCCGCCCGCCTGCGGCGCAGGCAATCAGCCGCCGGCCGGGGGGCCCCGCCCAAATCCGCCTTCCCGCCGCCGTCACATCTCCCGATGGTACCGGTTGAGGAAGAAGATGAAGCACCCTACAACAATCAGATATGCGGCAACCAGAAGCAGAATCGCCGTCAGGCTGACGGACATCAAAGCCAGCGCAACCATCAGCGCGCCGAATACGTAGAGCATGACGTCATAGGCCTTCGCCTTTGCCCGGTTGGAAATTGCGATGTTGCGCTCGTCCTTCTGTTCAATTTCCATCTGCTTCTGCAGCTGCGGATGCTTCCGGACCGCCCTGCCCTGGATCAGATCCCCCAGCCCATAGCCGAACGCGCCGCATCCCAGGCCGATGCAGACATACGGCAGCGCCAGCATCACCCCCTGCGGGTGAGAATCCAGTTTCAGCAGAACCAGTCCGGCGGCGAGCAGCGCCGCCCCGATCCCAGCAATCAGCCAGCTGTGTCTTGCCTGTTTCATCCTGCGTCCTCCTCATAAATAAAAATCTCCTCGATCTGCATGTGAAAGTAATGCGAGATCTTAAACGCCAGCAGAATGGACGGGTTATATCGGCCATTCTCCAAAGAGCCGATGGTCTGCCTGGATACCTCCAATGCCGCAGCCAGTTCCTCCTGTTTGATCCCCCTGCTTTTCCTGAGCTCTTCCAAACGGTTCTTCAAGCGGCCCCTCCTCTCCTCTCTATGGAAAGCTTGCTTTCCTTCTTATCATACCGCAGGCAGCCCAATATGTCAAGGATACTTTCCATTTCAAAGCCCGGCGCCGCGGTGTGCCCGCCGCTCCGGCCTTCTTTCCGGCCATGAAAAAAGCGGTTTTGCAGCGCCGGCCGCCGCAAAACCGCAGGCAGGCCGGCGGACTCCGGGTCCGCCGGCCTGAACCGTTGTTCTGAACTTGAAAACCTCCGCGCCGGACAACGCTGACTTCCGCGTCCGGCGCCGGATTGCACAGGCTGCATTCAGATCTCCATGATGACGGGAAGGATCATGGGATTGCGCTTGGTTGTCTTAAACAGGTAATTGGACAAGTCCGACTTGATCGACGCCTTGATGGCCGCCCAATCCCTCGAGCCGCTGCTGCGGCATTTGTCCAGAGACGCCGCGGCGATGTTCCGCAGTTCGTCCATCAGGTTTTCCGACTCCTTGACGTATACAAACCCGCGGGTGATGATATCCGGCCCGGAAATCACCGATCCGTCCTCCGAGCTCAGATTCACCACCACAACCAGCATGCCGTCCTGCGCCAGGTGCTTGCGGTCCCTCAGGACCACGCTCCCCACATCGCCCACTCCGGTGCCGTCCACCAGTACCTTTCCGGCCGGCACCGTACCGGTCAGCTTGCAGGAACGGCCCGTCAGTTCTATCACACGGCCCAGATCGGAAACCACCACGTGCCTCGGATCCATCCCCATGGCCTGGACGGCCAGCCTGGCGTGAATCTGCAGATGGCGCTGCTCGCCGTGAACCGGGATAAAGAACCGCGGCTTCAGCAGGCCGTGAATAATTTTCAGTTCCTCCTGACAGGCATGGCCGGACACATGGACCTCCGACAGCTTGTCGCAGACCACGTCGGCGCCTTTCCGGTACAGCTCGTTGATGATGCGCCCAATGGCCTTTTCGTTTCCGGGGATCGCGGAAGCCGACAGGATCACCCGGTCCCCGGCCTGAATCTCCACCTGCCGGTGGCTGTTGTAAGCCATGCGGTACAGCGCGGACATATCCTCCCCCTGGGAACCGGTGGCCACAATCACCAGCTTTTCCTTGGGGATCGATTTGATCTGGTTGATATCCACCAGCGTTTTGGGCGGGAGCTTCATATACCCCAGCTCCGTGGAAACCTTCAGGATATTTTCCATGCTGCGGCCTGTAAACGCGATTTTGCGTCCATATTTGTGCGCCACGGTAATCAGCGACTGCAGGCGGTAGGCGTTGGAAGCGAAGGTGGACACGATAATCCGCTGGCTGCAGTTTTTAAACTGCCGGTCGAACGACTCTGTTACCACCATCTCATTGGCCGTATAACCGGCCCGCTCCACATTGGTGGAATCGCACAGCAGCGCCAGCACGCCCTCTTTTCCCAGTTCGCCGAAGCGGCCCAGGTCAATCATACCGTCCTCGGCGGTGGGGTCGATCTTGAAATCGCCGGTCATCACCACCGTTCCCACCGGCGTCTTGATGGCAAACGCCACTGCGTCGGCGATGGAGTGGTTGACATGAATGAATTCCACCTGGAAGTTGCCCGCCTTGACCGTCTCGCCGGCTTCATGGGTGACCAGCTTGCACTTGTCGAGGATCCGGTGCTCCTCCAGTTTCAGCCTGACCAGGCCCAGCGTCAGGCGGGTGCCGTGTACCGGCGCTTTGATCTGCTGCAGCACATAGGGCAGCGAGCCAATGTGGTCCTCATGCCCGTGGGTCAGGAAGATGCCGCGGATTTTGTTCTGGTTTTTCACCAGGTAGCTGACGTCCGGAATCACCAGATCGATGCCGTACATGTCATCCTCCGGAAATCCCAGCCCGCAGTCCACAATGATCATGTCCCTGCCGTACTCCAGGACGGTCATGTTTTTGCCGATCTCGTTCAGACCGCCAAGGCTCATAATTTTCAGTTTTTCAGCCAAAAGAAATCACTACTCCTTAACAATGCGGAAGGCGGGCGGCTTTACCACGATCCCTCCGTTTTTCATTTCATTCCGGCCCTGCCGGCTGCGTTTTCAGTTGGATTTGGGCTGCAGCAGCGGCTTCACAGGCAAAAAGAAACGGAAAAACCCGGACACCCGGTCCTTCTGTGGTCGGCCCCGTCTCGCCGCCACGAAAGGCTCCGCCTGCCTGTGTGCATACCGTATGAAGCTCAGCCCTCTATACACATGTGCAGATGCACATAACGCACGTAAAAAAGAACGCCTTTCGGCCGTTCATCTGTATTCAGTATACCACACTTTTCCGGGAATGTATACAAATATTTGAACGGCATCAGAATTTCCTTGGAAAATCCCCCGCTTTTATCCGGCTGGATTGTTGTTTTCACGCAGCCTTTTTGCTATAATACGAATATCTATCCCCACATCCGGCGGAGAAAGGTGTGACGCTTCTTGAACAATACGCTCTCGCGGTTTCTGGTACCCGGCGCCGCGCTCTATTTTGTGGTGCTGCTGCTTTTTTCCGGTGTAGCCGTATTCCTGAAGCAATACTATCTGGCCGCCGCGGAGTTCGGCATCACAGTGCTGCTGTTCATCCTGTTCCAGATCTCCACTGCACGCAAAAAAAAGGAGATCCTCCGGTACATGCAGTCCACCACCGCCACGCTGGACACGGCATTCAAGGATGAAATGCCGCTCCCCATGGCCATCGTCTCCATCTCCAACAATGAGATCTTCTGGTCCAACAGCCACTTCAACCAGCTGACCGGCCTCAAGGCTTCGGCATTTAATCAGAAGCTGGATGCCGCCCTGCCCGGGTTTTCCGCCCGCTGGCTGGCCGAGGGCAAGCCGGAGTATCCCGGCGACTACACGCTCGGTTCCCGCCGCTACCGGATCATCGGCAATCAGATCCATTCCGACGAGCAGGATCCCTCTTTGTTTCTGGCGTCCATTTATCTGCTGGATATGACGGAACTGTTCCAGGTCCGGGATGAATACATCCGGTCCCGTCCCATCGTTTCCATCCTTCTGGTGGACAATTATGACGAACTGGTCAGCAACCTTCCCGACAGCGTGGTTTCCACCATCAACGCCGAGATTGACAGCAAGCTCACCGCCTGGACCGACGGCATTGACGGCCTGCTCCGCAAGCTGGAGCGGAACCGGTACCTCTTCCTCTTCGAGGCCCGGGATCTGCCCAGGCTGATTGAGGATAAATTTTCCATCCTGGAAACCATCCGCACCGTTCTCAACCCCTCCGGGATCGCAGCAACCCTCTCGCTGGGCTTCGGCAAGGACGGGACCAGCTTTTCCGAGAATTACAGCTTCGCCTCCCTGAGCATCGAGATGTCCCTCAGCCGCGGCGGCGACCAGGCCGTAATCAAGGACCGCTACAACTTTTCCTTCTACGGCGGCAAGACCAAGGAGACCGAACGCCGCACCAAAGTCAAGTCCCGCGTCATCGCCAATTCCCTGTCCGAGCTGATCGCCCAGTCCAGCGAGGTCTTCATCATGGGGCACAAGAATGCCGACATTGACGCCGTCGGCGCCGCGGCCGGCGTGATGTGCATCTGCCGCAAAAAGGGCAAGCAACCGCACATCGTTGTGGATCTGGAGGTCAACGCGGCCAAATCCCTGATTGCCAGGCTTCAGGAACTCCCGGAATATGACGGCGCGTTTATCGACGCCGACGAGGCCATGCTGATGGCGGATCCCCGCAGCCTGCTGATTGTTGTGGACACCAACCGGCCCGATCAGGTGCAGTCCAAGCCCCTGCTGGAGTCCATTCCGCGGGTGGCGGTCATTGACCATCACCGCCGTGCCGCCGACTATATCGAGCAGGTGGTGCTGAATCTGCACGAGCCTTTCGTCTCTTCCGCGTCGGAGCTGGTAACGGAACTGCTGCAGTATGCGGTGGACCCCCAGGATATCCTTCCCATGGAGGCGCAGGCGCTGCTGGCCGGCATTGTGCTGGATACCAAGAACTTCTCCGTCCGCACCGGCAGCCGGACCTTTGAGGCGGCCGCCTTCCTGCGGCGCACCGGCGCAGACACGGTGGACGTAAAAAAGCTGTTCCAGAACAATCTGGCCGACACGCTGGACCGCTACAAGATCATTCAGACCGCCCGCCTGTACCGGGGTGATATCGCCATTGCCGCGCTGGATTATACGGCCAACCGCACCATTGCCGCGCAGGCTGCCGACGAACTGCTGAATATCTCCGGCATCACCACCTCCTTTGTCCTTTATCCGGACGGGGACCGGGTGATCATGTCCGCACGTTCCATCGGCGACACCAATGTGCAGGTCATTCTGGAGCCGCTGGGCGGCGGCGGAAACGCCGCCACGGCAGGCGCACAGATCACCGGCATGTCCATCGGGGAAGTCCTGCGGGCGCTGATTGCATCCATTGACAAATACTTCGAGGAGTGAGCCTGTGAACAAACGCGCAAAGCTGATGCTGCTGGGCATCTTTCTGGCGGCCGCAAGCTGCTGGTGCCTGCTGATGCACGGTGCATCCACATCGTTCGACCTGTTCACCGCGGCAGGTTCTGTGATCCTGCCGCTGGCAGCGCTGCTCTGCTTTGTAACAGGCTTTACCGGGGAATCTCCCGAAAACGCAAACGAACATCCGGCCGTCCCCCAGGACGAGGAAGATAAGGAGTAAGACAAAATGAAAGTAATTTTATTGCAGGATATCAAGGGCAAGGGCAAAAAAGGCCAATGCATCGAGGCGTCCGACGGCTATGCCCGCAACTATCTGCTGCCGCGCAAGCTGGCTGTGGAAGCCAATGCAGACAATCTGAACACCATGCGCATGAACGACAAGGCCGCCGCCGAAAAGGCTGCCAAGGAGCGCGCCGAAGCGCTGGAGATCTCCAGGAAGCTGAAGGAGCTGACGGTAACCGTCGCCGCAAAGGGCGGCGGGGCCGGCCGTCTGTTCGGTTCCGTCACCTCCCTGGAAATTGCCGAGGCCCTCAGGGCCCAGCACGGGATTTCCATCGACAAGCGTAAGATTGTCATAGAGGATCCCATTAAAAACGCCGGCACCTATACGCTCAAGTGCAGGCTTGGCTATGAGATCATCGGGGAACTGACCGTTAAGATCGTCGAGGCGTAAGCCCGCCCGTTCCCCCGGCGGGGACATTCGGATGGAAGGAGACGTATCTATGGACGAACTGCTGGGCCGCCAGATGCCCCAGTCCCTGGAAGCCGAGCAGGCCGTACTGGGTTCCATTCTCATCGACAGCCGCTGCGTGGCGGAGGTCATCGGCATCCTGCGGCCGGAGGATTTTTATCTGGAGCAGAACCGGGACATTTTCGAAACCGTCTACTCCATGTTCAACTTCTCCCAGGTCATCGATCCGGTGACGGTGCTGGACAAAATGAAGGAGCGGGGCGTCTTTGATGAGAAGACTTCCCTGCAGTACCTGATGCAGCTGATGGAAATCACGCCCACAGCCGCCAACGTCCTGCAGTATGCGGAAATCGTCCGGGACAAAGCGTTGCTGCGCAGCGTGGCGCAGGCCGCCGCCGAAATTGGGGACACGGTTTATGAGGGCGTCGGTTCCGCCCAGGATATTCTGGAGTCTGCCGAAAAGAAAATTTTCGCCCTGCGCAAGGGCCGCGGCGGCGAAACGCTGGAGCACATCGGCACCGTCCTGCTCAAGGTTTACGACCGCCTCAATGAACTGGCCCTCTCCGGCAGCGACATTCCCGGCCTTTCCACCGGTTTCCGGGATCTGGACAAAAAAATCAGCGGCCTCAACAAGACCGACCTGATCCTGATCGCGGCCCGCCCCGGCATGGGCAAAACCTCCATCGCCCTGAATATCGCCCTGAATGTGGCGAAAAAGAATCCGGAAAAGACCGTCGCTTTCTTTTCCTTGGAAATGTCCCGGGAACAGCTGGTGATGCGCCTGCTCTCCAACGAAAGCTTTGTGGACAACCAGAGCCTGCTGACCGGCCGTCTCTCGGAGGACGAATGGAACAAGCTGGGCATTGCCTCTTCGGCACTGAGCCAGACCGACATCCGTGTGGACGACAACCCGTCCATCACAGTGGCGGAGATGAACGCCAAGTGCCGCCGCCTGGACAATCTGGGCCTGGTCCTCATCGACTATCTGCAGCTGATGACCTCCGCCGGCGGCTCCAACAAGCAGAGCGACAACCGTGTGCAGGTGGTTTCCGAAATCTCCCGCGCGCTGAAAATCATGGCAAAGGAACTGAATGTTCCCGTAATTTGCCTGAGCCGGCTCTCCCGCGCCAACGAAAGCCGTTCCGACAAGCGCCCCATGCTTTCGGATCTGCGCGAATCCGGCGCCATCGAGCAGGATGCGGACGAGGTCATGTTCCTCTACCGCGACGACTATTACAACGAAAATTCCGAGGAGAAGAACGTGGCCGAGTGTATCGTGGCGAAAAACCGTCACGGTGAAACCGGCACCGTCAAGCTCCAGTGGCTGCCCCAATACACCACCTTTGCCGACCGGGAGTGGAAGCATGGAGAGGGATAGGGTCCTTCGCTGGTGCCGGCAGCAGGCGCTGTTCTCCCCCGGCGACGCCGTTACCGCGTCCCTGTCCGGGGGCGCGGATTCCGTGGCGATGCTGCACCTTCTGCTCTCGCTGCGGCATGAATTGGGGATTTCCGTCCGGGCAGCGCATTACAACCACTGCCTGCGCGGCGCCGAATCCGACCGGGATGAGGCGTTCTGCCGCCGGCTCTGCAGCAGCTGGGGCGTGGAGCTGGCGTGCGGCCGCGGCGACGTCGCCGCCTATGCCGCTGAAAACGGCCTCGGCACGGAGCTGGCCGCCCGGACTCTGCGGTATGCCTTCCTCTGCTCCCTCGGCGGCAAAATCGCCACCGCGCATACGGCCGACGACAATCTGGAAACCGTCCTGCTCCATCTGATCCGCGGCGCGGCGCTGCGGGGCCTCTGCGGCATTCCGCCCGTTCGGGAGCAGATCGTCCGGCCGATCCTGTGCCTGACCCGCGCAGACGTGGAGCGCTACCTGGCGGCCAGCGGCCTTGCCCATGTCACCGACTCCACCAATCTGCAGGACGACTGCCTGCGCAACCGGATCCGCCACCATGTCGTCCCGCTCCTGACCGCGGAAAATCCCGCGCTGGCCGCCGGGACATTGGAGGCCGCCGAATCGCTCCGGCGTGACGAGACATTTCTGCAGGCCCAGGCGGACGCGCTGCTGGAGCAGGCCTCTGCGCCCGGCGGGTACCGTGTCGCGCCATTGGCGGACGCGCCGTCCGCCCTCCGCCTCCGCGCCCTGCGGCGGCTGATGGAGCGCGCCGGGTGCCGCTCCCTTTCCTCCGCGCATCTGAAGGCCGCAGACGCGCTGCTGTACGGCGGCCCCAGCCAGTCGCTGCAGCTTCCCGGCCTGACGCTGCGCCGCCAATACGCGCTGCTGCTCTGCACCGCTGCGCCCGACCGGAGCTTTTCCCCGTTCCTCCTGCCGCTG
Organism: Clostridiales bacterium; assembly: GCA_019422005.1. Taxonomy (GTDB): domain Bacteria; phylum Bacillota; class Clostridia; order Oscillospirales; family Oscillospiraceae; genus Avoscillospira_A. The sequence goes on along the minus strand of JAHZEF010000023.1, from coordinate 14,773 downwards.
CCTGGCCGTCATCACCTGCCGCCGGACGGCGCCCTGCTCTGTGAGGGCCCCTTTCCCTACCGCGGGGAAGCCGGCCTCTGCCTGACGCTTTCCGCGCCCCCTCTGGTCCGCCCCCGGATGCCCGGCGACCGGCTCCGGCTGGACGGCGGCGCCAAATCGCTCAAGGCGTTGATGATCAACCGAAAAATTCCGGCTGCCGAACGCAGCGGGGTCCCTGTCCTGGAACTGGACGGCACGGTCATCGCGGCCGTCGGGATCGGCGCAGACCCGCGTTACCGGCCGGCAGCGGGACAGCCGTGCTACAGGATCCAGATTGTGACCGAGAGACAGAGAGGGAGATGTAAATGATTCATCCATTTGACATGATGCAGGATATTGAGCGTATTCTGGTAACAGAGGCGGAAATCCACCAGCGCATCCAGGAAGTCGGCGCGCAGCTGAGCCGCGAATACGCCGGCAAGCGCCCTATTTTTGTGGGCGTCCTGAAGGGCGTCGTACCCTTTTTTGCCGAAATGGCCCGGGCCGTGCAAATCCCCTGCCAGTGGGATTTCATGTCCGTCAGCTCGTTTGAAGGCGGGACCCAGTCCACCGGCCATCTGACGTTCCGCAAGGACATCGACCATCAGATCGCGGGGCGTCATGTGGTCATCCTGGAGGATATCCTGGACTCAGGCAGCACGCTGAAGTACATCAGGGAACTTCTGCTGCAGCGCGCCCCCGCCTCCCTGAAAATCTGCACGCTCCTCGACAAGCCCTCCGGCCGCACGGTGGATCTGGAGGCCGACTACGCCTGCTTTACCATACCGGCCGCGTTTGTCGTAGGCTATGGGCTGGACTACGACGACTATTATCGGAACCTGCCCTTTGTGGGGGTGCTCAAGCCCTCTGTCTATCAGGACTGAGCGCCGCTTCCCCAACTCTCAACAACCATAAGGAGACAATGCGTTGAAAAAACAGCTAAAGCCGGCGGCATTTCTGTTCTATGCCCTGATTCTGATCGTTTTCTTTGCCACCATCTCCGCCCTGCTGCAGCCGCCCGGCGCGCCGGAGATTGCTGATTATTCCCAGGTCGTGGAGCTCTTTGAGGCAGAACAGGTCAAGTCTTTCGTCACCAAAGACGGCGTCCTGACCATGGAGCTCTATGCGCCCTACGAGGGAAGCACCACTGTGGAGCACAAGCTGGCGGATTTCGGCGTGTTTTACAGCGATTTGAGCGAGCTCATTGCACAGCAGCGGCAGGACGGCATCCTGACAAGGTATCAATACGATCCGCCCACCAAAACCCCCTGGATCCTGACCATACTGCCCTATCTTCTGATCGGCATCCTGTTCATCCTGGTCTGGGTCTATATGATGAACAAGGCCAACGGCGGCGGCAACATGGCCCGGTTCAGCCGTGCCAGTACGCGGGTCGGCGCCAGCGGCGGCCCGCCGGTCACCTTTGACGACGTGGCCGGCGCGGATGAGGAAAAGGCCGAGCTGCAGGAATTGGTGGACTTCCTGCGGAACCCCAAAAAATTCTCCGCGCTGGGCGCCAGAATCCCCAAGGGCGTACTGCTGGTCGGCCCTCCGGGCACCGGCAAAACGCTGCTGGCGCGGGCGGTGGCCGGCGAAGCCGACGTGCAGTTCCTCTCCATCTCCGGCTCTGACTTTGTCGAGCTCTATGTGGGCGTCGGCGCCAGCCGCGTCCGCGACCTGTTTGAGCAGGCCAAAAAGATGGCGCCTTCGATCATTTTTATTGATGAAATCGACGCCGTCGGCCGCCGCAGGGGCGCCGGCCTGGGCGGCGGCCATGACGAGAGGGAACAGACGCTCAACCAGCTGCTGGTGGAAATGGACGGCTTCGGAAAAAATGAGGGCGTCATCGTCATGGCGGCCACCAACCGTCAGGACATTCTGGATCCCGCCCTGCTGCGTCCGGGCCGGTTCGACCGCCAGGTCTACGTGGGCGCGCCGGACGCCGCTGGCCGGGAGGCCATTTTGAAAGTGCATTCCAAGGATAAGCCGCTGGCCGACAACGTCCGGCTGGACGTCATTTCCCGCGCCACTGCGGGATTCACCGGCGCGGATCTGGCCAACCTGCTCAATGAGGCCGCACTGCTGGCGGCCCGGAAAAACCGCCGGGTCATCATCATGGCCGATCTGGAGGAGGCCATGATGAAGGTGATCGCCGGCCCGGAAAAGCGCAGCCGTGTGGTATCCCGGCATGAACGCCGGCTGACCGCCGTCCACGAGGCAGGGCATGCCATTGTCATGTACCGCCTCCCCACCCACGACCCGGTACACCAGATCACCATCATTCCCAGAGGCAGTGCGGGCGGAATGACCGTAAGCCTGCCCGGGGAGGACCGGAGCTTTGCCTCGCGCAATGAAATGTTTGAAGACATTGTGGCATTCCTGGGCGGCCGGGTAGCGGAGCAGCTGCAGATGGACGATATCTCCACCGGCGCTTCCAACGATCTGCAGCGGGCCACCGGGATCGCCCGGGATATGGTGTCCCGTTACGGCATGAGCGCCCGGCTGGGCCCGGTATCCTACGCCAACGACAGCGAGATCTTTGTCGGCCGGGACTATGAAAAGCAGAAATCCTACTCTGAGCGCGTGGCCGGAGAAATCGACGACGAGGTCGCAGACCTCATGCATGCAGCTTATCGGCGCTGCACAGAGATCCTGGAAGCCGATCGGGACAAGATTGAGGAGATTGCCGCTTATCTTCTGGAGCACAACTCCATGTCCCGTGACCAGTTTGAGGCCGCCATGGAGGGGCGCCCCATCCCGGAGGGCAGCGGCACCTTCACCTTTGAAGAGGGCGAAGCCGGAAGCTCCTCTCCGGAGCCTGACGAGCCCGCTTCAGCAGACGGCGGAGCGGCTTCTGAGCAGCCGCCGGAGCCCTGACGCACCGCCGGGCCGGCAGCCCGGAGCAATTGGAAACGCGGGACTGTGGATTCACAGTCCCGCGTTTTTTGTATCCGGTTTTCTTCAGTCCACGTCCGCGTAGTCATCGTACTCTGAAGGGCGCTTTTTGCGCAGGCAGCAGGTACGGGGCGCAGTCAACTTATCCCAATAACCGATCAGCAGACAGACAAAGCCAGCCAGCGTCAGGCTGGCGCCTACGATTTTCAGTACAAATCTTGCCAGTTTCATGTTCCGCCTCCTTTTCATCCCGGTAATGCTGGTATCAGTATACCCTGAAATCAGGAAAATGGCAAGTATTTTCAGACGCGGCGGATATAATCCGCCTTTCTCGGTTTCGGCGCGCCGGGCGCTTCTGCGGGATATCCCAGGATGCAGTGCCCGACGCCGATATAGCGCTCCGGAACCCCCCAGCTGCGCAGCAGCGCCTTCCCTTCCGGCCGTTCAAACTCCTGCCTTGCCCGGTGAATCCAGCAGGAACCGACGCCCAGAGCGCTGGCTGCCAGCATCAGATTCCCGATTACCAGGCTGCCGTCCTCCACACAGGTCGGCCGCTCCGGATCCGCCAGCACAACCACCACAGCCGGCGCGCCGTAGAACGGATCCGAACGGACGCCCAGTATCTCCGCATTCATCCGCTGCAGCTGCTCCCGGGTCTCCCGGTCCTGCACCGCCACCATCACCGCGGACTGGGCCCCCTGGCCGCTGGCCGCCCAGACGCCGGCCTCCAGGATCTGCTGCAGCGTCTCCTCCGCAATCTGCTCAGGCCGGTAGCTGCGGCAGCTCCTGCGCATCTGTATCGCCTTCAGTACTTCATTCATGCAAATTTACCTCCCCGTTCATCCGGGCAGCGAAGCCTCCTCCGCTCCGCCGCCTGCTACAGATAGCCGTACATTCCCCGGACGGAAACCTCGCCGGAACTCACCGCCTCCCGGCTGCCGTCCTCATAGGTCACCAGCAGGGCGGCGTTTTCATCCACGCCGTCGGCATGGGCGCAGCGGACCGTGCCGCCCCGGATGACCCTGACGTCCCGGCCGACTGTAATGCAGTCGGCCGCGTACCGGGACATCCAGTCAGCCTTATGTGTCAGCAGCTGCGCGTCCGCCTGGTGCAGCCATCGGATCAGCGCCGCAGCATGGGCGTTCCGGTCCACAACCTGCCCCGTAGCTTCCCGCAGGGATATGGCCATGGGCCGCACCTCCGGCGGGAAATCCCCGTCCCCGTGATTGCAGTTGGTGCCGATTCCGATCACAGCATACTCCACCAGGCCGCTTTCCGCCTGCAGGGACAGTTCCGTCAGAATCCCCACAAATTTCCGCCTGCCGATCACCAGATCGTTTGTCCATTTGATACCGGGCCGCAGCCCGGTGGTCTCATGCACCGCCTCCACCGCAGCCTCGGCCGCCACTGCCGTCAGGTGCAGCAGCTCCACCGGCGGTACGTTGGGACGCAGGATCACAGAAAGGTACAGCCCCACGCCGGCCGGAGAGGCAAAGCTGCGGCCCAGCCGCCCCTTGCCTTCGGTCTGCCGGTCGGCGATCACCACCGTGCCATGCGGCGCGCCCCCGGCCGCAATCTTCTTGCAGTACGTATTGGTGGAGTCCACAGAGTCCAGCACCGTCACCGTGTCTGCCCACGGATGCCCTTCCAGCCGCCGCAGGATCTCCGTCCGGCACAGCCGGCCGGTGGGCGCTGCCAGGCGGTAACCGCGGTTGGTGGCCGATTCAATGGCATACCCGTCTTCCCGCAGCGCCTGTATGGCTTTCCAGACCGCAGCCCGGGTCAGCTGCAGCTTCTCGCTCATCTGCTGGCCGGACACAAAGCCGTCCGCCTCCCGCAGCAGCTCCAATACAGCATCTTTTGTCATACGCTTTCCCCATTCCCAATTGACAAATCCCATTCGTTCTGTTAAACTCCGATTGTAAACCATTTTAAATTTACAAGTTTACATTCGGAGGTATTTATGAAAACGCGCAATCTGATTTTGACCGCCCTGTTTGCCGCTCTGACCGCCGTCGGCGCCTTCCTCAAAATTCCGACGCCCATTTCCTCCTTCACCCTGCAGGTATTCTTCACCTGTATGGCCGGCGTTCTTCTGGGCCCAAAATACGGCGCGCTGTCCCAGGCCGTCTATGTGCTGCTGGGCCTGGTCGGCCTGCCGATCTTTACCGCGGGAGGCGGCCTCACCTACGTGCTGAACCCCACCTGCGGCTTTCTGTTCGGCCTGATCCCCATGGCAGCCGTCGTCGGCCTGCTGACCCGGCACTTTGGTACGGGCTTTTCCTCCATCTGCCTCAGCTGCCTGGCAGGGCTGGCCGTATTGTATCTGATCGGGCTTCCCTATATGCACCTGATCCTGACCGTTTACCTCAAAAAGCCCTGGAGCATCGGGGAAACGCTGATGGGCGGCATGGTGATCTTCCTGCCCTGGGACGCGCTGAAGGTGATCGTCACCGGCCTGCTGGGAAGGAAGCTGGCGCCCATGGTGCAGCGTCCCCGGCCCGTCAGAGAAGCAGGCTCCTGAGCAGCGGAATCAGCGCCAGCACGCCGAAGATCGCCAGAAAAACCCAGAGCATCCGATATCCTTCCGGTGAGGCCGGGCTGTCCGGAACCTCTTCCTGCAGCGGATCGCCATACTCCGCGGCGTATTCATCCATCGCCGCCTCCAGCGCCTCCTCTTCAAAAGGCTCCTCCGCGGCATGGTCAAACTGCCGCAGCAGGCGCAGCGCCCGATGGGTAAACCAGCGATCCACGTAGAGTTCCGTGCCGAAAAAGCTGGAACCGCTTACCAGGCGCAGGTACGCGCCGCTCTCCGGCTCCCTGCACAGGTGCGGCACGCCGGCCCGTTCCAGGATCTCGACCGCCTGCTCCAGTTCGCCCCGGTCCTGAAACAGCATCAGGAACTCCGGTTCCATTGCCGCAGGCCCAGGACGTACGGTCTGCGGCGCTTCCAGTTCAGCGCCGCAGGCCGGGCAGCGCTCCCCTTCCGGTTCCACATCGCTTCTGCAGTTCGGACACCACATCGAACTTCCCCCTTTCGCCCGTTCCCTCTCACTGTGCCACAATCTGCCGCCGTTGTCAAGGGCGGCAGCCTTGCATTTCCGCCCGAAACGTGGTATGCTGTGACCATCGCAAGTATTTGGAGGGATCCGGTTTTCATGAATGTCAATCATATCTTCCCATTGACTGCCAAAATCATACGGGGGGAGCCCCGTTCCCTGCTCATCGTAGTGGCAATCTATCTGACCGTGTGCGCGCTGGTCAAAATCGCAGATTTTCTGCTGGGCTGGGTTCCGCTCATCGGCTCCATCCTCTGGGTTCTGTTCTGGCTGGTGGGCCTGTACTGCGCAATTGGCATCATTTTCGCCGTTCTGGAATTCTTCCGCGGCGACAACTGAGCCCCAGGGGCCCCGGGCCGGCTGCCGCTGCCGGCAGTCTCATCTTCCCTTGGCTGCGGGTCCGCCATCGGTGAAGCCGGGCCTTTTCTCCGGCATAACGACGCCCCGCGGCCGGAGCCCTTCGGGCACCTGAAGCAGGGGAACGTATCGTGAATGTGCGTCATGTTTTTCAACGATCCAGCGTCGATTCCCCGTACAAAGCTGAAAAACGGGCGTACCGGCAGGAGCCGGTACGCCCGTTTTAATTTTGTCCTCCGAAAGCGGACATGAACGCCCCGGCGATTGCACAGCCAATCGCCGGGGCGCTTTCTGGTGGAGCCGCTTCAGGTCTTTTTGGCAAACCGTTCGCCGCAGGACGGGCACTTGATGACAATTTTCCCCTTTCCCCGCGGCACACGCACACGCTGCCGGCAGCGCGGGCAGGCAAAATACCGGTTCTGCCGGTCCCGCAGGCGGGTAAAGAACTGCAGAAACTGCCTGTTTTCCCGCTGCCGCTTATAAACGTTGCGGGAATACATGCGGAAAATCGCCCAGATCAGCGGGATATACGCAAAGATTCCCAAAAAATACAGCCTGGAAAAGCTGCTCAACAGACACAGCGCCACACCCAGGCCTAGCAGAAACAGGTTCAGCTTATCCGAGCCGTAGCGCCCATACATAAACTGCCGGAATTTTTCTCCCAGCTTGTGAAACATGATTCATCACCCAACACAATTATAGCTGCCTATGCCGTAAATACAACAGACATCCCGCAAAGTTTACGGATTGTTTACGCTTTTACAGCCCGGGGCAGCCGTTTCCCCCGGCACCGGCCGTTTTCCCCCGTCCGGTCAGGGTTCTCCCGGCGGTGCGGTTCGAAGGACGATAACCGGCAGATGCGGCCGGTTGAACAGGCGGAAGTTGACGCCGGAGTTTCCCAGCCCCCGGCTGACAATCATATTGGTCCGCCCGCGGCTGTAGAGGCCGGCGGTGTAATCCGGAAACAGGCTCCGGTCCGTCCCCACCAGCCCGCCCACCAGCGGCAGGCGGATGATGCCGCCGTGGCCATGCCCCGTCAGCACCGTATCCACCTCCAGTTCCGCCCAGAGCCCCAGCTGATCGTTGCGGTGGGCCAGCATGACCAGATACGCATCCCCGCAGGCTTCGCGAATTTCCTCCACCAGCTGCGCAGGCGTCTTTTGGTCATACGGCCCGTTGGGATCGTCCACGCCGGCCAGGAGAATGGACTGCCCTTCCAGCGTCAGCTGATAATATGTATTGTGCAGCACCGTCACGCCTGCATCCTCCAGAATCTGCAGCAATGCATCCAGATCGTCCATCACCCATTCATGGTTGCCTGTGACGTAATAGGTGGGGGCAATCTCCGTCAGCCCCTGTGCCAGCGTGCGGATCACTTCCAGATCCGTGTGTTCATCGGCAAGATCACCGTCCAGCGCAATGAGATCCGGCTCTGCCTCCCGGACCGCCCGCAGCAGATCCTCCCCTCCCGGCCCGAACTGCCTGCCGTGCAGATCCGCCAGCTCCACAATCCGGAACCCATCAAACGCCGCCGGAAGCCGCCGGGAAGCCAGTTCAAACACCTCGGTCTGAATGACATTGTTTTCAAAATACCAGAAACCGATCAGGATCACCGCCGTCAGTACCAGAAGGAAAAAACTGTGCAGGCAGCCGCGCCGCCGCTTCATAAAGACCACCCCGCCCTGTCCGCAGAATTGCAGCTCTATCATAGCACACACTTCCGCGGAAGGCGCCGGGAAACCTGTCGGATCAAGGCTCCACGAACTTGGCCCGGATCGCGTCCATCACCGCATCGGCGACCCCTGCAGTGCGCAGATAGCCTGTCACAGATCCATACCGGCCGCACAAATACTGAAGGAAGCCCAGCATGGCGGAAGCCGGCGTATGAAAAATGGAATCGTCATACCGGCTGCTTCCGCCGATGCAGAACGGGACGGCGCCGCGGCGCATCGCCTCAAAAACCGGCTGGAGATAGATTTCACTGACACAATAGTCGGCGGCGATGTCCTCCCGGCTGACGCCCGCGACAGACAGCAGGAAGCAGGCCGCCAGGCCTGTCCGGTCTTTGCCGGTGGTGCAGTGCAGAAGGAGGCCGCCCTCCTGCCGCGCAGCCAGCTCCAGCACTCTGCGGACCCAGGGGCGGTTGTCCTCAGCCCTGCGGATATAAATCTGCTCCCAGTCCACCGGCTCCGCCGTATTGAAGGTCTCCGCATCCCCGCCCTGCGGGCAGCTGTGGCAGTCCATAACCGGCTGCAGATCACTCGGGCGCAGCGCGGCCTCCGCCGGGCTCCGCAGGTCTATGGCCGCGCGGACGCCGTATGCCTGCAGGGCGCGGACGGTATGCCCCGGCAGCCCGCACGGCGCTTCGCAGCGAAGAAACACGCCGAACCGCGTGACGCCGCCGGCCGCGGCGTAACCTCCCAGATCCCTGGCATTATACAGCCCCTCCAGGGGCAGCCTTCTTGCGCAATGCACGCCGTATCCCTCCCCGTATTGACCAATTTCACGGTGATATATTATACCACACTCCGGCCCCCAGGTAAAGGACGCGGGACAGGATTTCCGGATCCGCCCGGATCCGGAACCCTGCGGCCGCTTGTCCCGGCAGCGCGGGCCCCTGTCTTCCCGCGGCCAACGGCGGGGCCCGGAGCCCCGCCGATGCGCCGGCCTCTATGCACTTCTCTGCGCCATCTCGGCAATTGCGGCCCAGGTCAGCGGCCCGGTGATGCCGCTTTCCGTCAGGCCCACCGCCCGCTGTACTGCGCGGACCGCCGCTTCCGTGGCGGCGTCGTATTCTCCGGTCTCCTGTACCGGCGGGATATCCGCGACTGCGGCCGCCCGGCGCAGAATCCGCTGCAGGGAAGCCACATCCTCGCCGAACTGCCCCGGCGTCAGGAAGCGCCCCGGATACAGTTCGTCAAACGAACTGACATACTGGGCGGGCAGGGACTGCCGGATCTGCTGATAGACGCTGTTCATGGCATTCCAGGTATCCCGCCCCACAATGCCGTCCACAGTCAGGCCCTGCTGCTCCTGAAAGAGCCGGACGGCCTGTTCCGTCGCTTCATCAAAGGTCCCATTGATCAGAACCTGCGGCAGCCGGTCGTCAAAGAAGCTGATCACCGCCAGATAATACTGGATATCCCGCACCGGATTCCCCGTGTCGCCGCGCTGCAGCGTCTTGGAAAACACCCGCTCCACTTCCTCCAGGCGAATCCCTTCACTGACCAGCTCGCCCAGCCCCTTGACCGCGTTGTAGATCGCCTTGATCTGGTACCAGGTCGCCTTTCCCACGATACCGTCCACTGTCAGATTGAAAATCTCCTGGAATTTGCGCACCATGTTCTCTGTCTCGACGCCGTAGATCCCGTTCGTTTCCAGATCCCCGCCCAGCGCCGGATAGTTCCTCGCAATCCGGTTGAGCTGGCGCTGGATGGTGCGCACGTCTTCCCCCGCGGCGCCCAGGCGCAGAGCCGTGCCGGGATAAGAGGGGAGATTGGGGCCCGTGGGCGCATCCCGGACAATCCCGATGTCGTCGCCGTAATAATGCTGCAGGATCTCATACGGCACCAGCCCCTGCTCCGCCAGCTCCACAGTGCCCCATTGGGACAGCCCGTCGCAGGTGACCCTGGCGCCGTCGCAGTACTGGGTAAACAGCGGCTGGATCGTCCCCTCCCGGATCACATACTCATTAAAAATCTCATCCACAATCAGGCCGATGTTGGCAAAGATCTCGCGGTTCGGTATGTATTTCTGATCGTACTGCGTCGTTGAGGTGATATCAAAGTCATATCCCCGGCTGCGGTACCACTCGGTGTACACCCGGTTCAGCGCAAAGGAAATCTGTGCCAGGATATTGGCCCGGAGCGCCGCAGTCGGCCAGGTCGGATAAATTTCGCTGGAGGCCACATTTTTGATATACTCAATGAAAGGGACCCGAACATTGGGCGCCGTCGTGTCGTCCGGCAGGCCCAGATGAACGGTGATATATTCCGGAATGACTGGCGTTGGCATAGGCTCACTCCGTTCTCAGCTGCAGCTGTACCGGCTGCACGGTTTTGATATCCTGATACAGATCCACCGTCGTACTCTGCGGCAAAAACTGCGGGTGCTCCGCCCGCATTTCATAGGATGCAAACGGGTGGAGCGCTCCCGGGTGCAGCGACTGCTCCCGGTTGGGCGCAGGCAGAGGAATGGGATCAATCAGGCCGCTGGAGTCTGTGTCCCCTTCAAAGAAAATATGATTCCCGCCGTCCATGGGACGGCTGATGACCACATGGACGTTTTCCACCGGGATCGCCTGGTTCCCCCGAAACGCCTGAATCCGCAGAATCCCCTGATCCGGGTTTTCCGCCAGAAACTCGTTCAGTTCCGGCTCATCCGCCGGCTGCGCCGGCGCTTCCGCGACCACCATGGCCGGGACCGCGGCTTGCATACATTGCCGCATACGCGGGCAGTTCCGGCATCCCCCGGAGCAGCCGTAATATTCCTGATGCATTGGCAGCTTCTCCTCTCTGATTTCACTGCCCCATTCTATGCTTTCCGCCCCGGCCCGGTGAACAAAGATTGAAAAACCGCGCGCCTTCATTCAGAAGGCGCGCGGCAGGTTTTCCGGTCGTCCGGGCCCCTATGCGCTGAGAAGGGCGGCAAGCGGCAGCAGGCCGCAGCAGATTGCCAGGAAGCACCCGTCGCGGCCGCGGACACGGGCCGGCGCAAACTCTGTCCGCCGCGCCTTTCCGCTGAACCCCTTGGACTCCATGGCGACAGCCAATTCCTCCGACCAGCGTACGGATTTCACCAGCAGCGGCCCAAGCAGCGCCGGAGAAACCGGCAGCACCCGGATCCCCCTGGCCCGGAACGCCGCCCTGGTCCTGCGGTACTCCTGCGCCATATGCGGGAACACGCCCCAGGCGGCCAGAAGGCCGTAGGCAAACACCTGCGGCAGATGGAACTGCCGCTGGAAGGAGCGCACCATCAGGACCCGGTCCGTTGTCAGCGCAAACAGATAGCCCAGCCCCGCATAGGCCAGCACCCGGCTCGCATGGGTCACGCCGTTCCAGACCGCGCTGCCGCCGACCAGGAACACATCTGACCGGACCGGCATGGCGCTGTCCGCCGAAAAGCGATAGCCCGTAAAAAACATCCCCGCCGCAGCCAGCGCCACCGGTACCAACAGCAGCAGCGTGCGGAGCCGCACCCGGGAGAGCAGGATCAGCGCCATGCTGGCCAGGAACGCCGCCAGATTCCAGACCGGATCCCGCAGCGCAGCCAATACAAAGGTAACCGCCAGCAGCCCGATAAACTTACAGGCCGGATTCAGCGACCGCATGCAGCACGCCCTCCTTCAGTTCCAGAATTTCATCGGCATAATCCTGCGCCAGCTGCCGGTCATGGGTGGAAAAAATCAAAGCCACATTCCGCTCTCTGGCCTGCCGGCACAGCGCTTCCATAATGGCGACGGTACTGCGGCGATCCTGCGCGTAGGTCGGCTCGTCACAGACCAGGCAGCGGCAGTCATAAGCCATCAGCGCCGCCACGCCCAGGCGCCGCTGCTGCCCCTGGCTGAGCAGGTAGGGGGAGAGGTCCCGGTAGCGCCACAGGCGGATTCCACGCAGAATCTCCTCGCTCTTCCCGTCGGCCATGGGATCTTTGCGCAGGCCGGCGCGGATCTCCTGCAGCACAGTGCCGCCCACAAACTGATCCTGGGGGTTCTGCGTCACAAAGCCGATCTTCCCCAGATCCCGCTTCCGGAGGCGCCGGACTTCCCGTCCCTCCAGAAGCGCGCTTCCGTCATACCGGAAGAGGCCCGACAGCGCGCCGAACAGGCTGCTCTTGCCGCAGCCGCTCTGCCCCACCACTGCGTAGATACAGCCGCGCCGGAACGAGGCGCTGACGCCCCTGAGCACTGTATGCGTCCCATGATGCAGCCGCAGATCCCGCAGTGCCAGCGCCACCGGGCCGGGCAGGGCCGGTGGCAGGCACGGCCGATAGGGCCGCCCCGGCACAATCACGCCCAGCCGCTCCAGCAGCGCCGGGTCCAGGTGGCGCGCCTCCATGCGTTCCGGCCGCAGACGGCCCTCCTCCATCACGCAAACCGTATCGGCCGCATCCAGCCAGTTGTCCAGCCGGTGATCCACCGCCAGGATCCCCACGCCGTATGTGTCGTGCAGCTCCCTCAATTTCGCCGCAATGTCCCGGGCAGAGGCGTCGTCAATGTTGGCAAACGGCTCGTCCAGCAGCAGCCACCGGGGCTTCAGCGCCGTCAGGCAGGCCAGCATCACTTTCTGCCGCTCGCCGCCGGACAGGCTCAGCAGCGTCCGCTCCTTCAGATGCATCACGCCGCAGAACGTCAGCGCCTCATCCAGCCGCGGTTCCATTTCCTCCGGCGCGGTACAGAGGTTTTCCAGGCAGAAAACCAGCTCGTTTTTTACCGTGTCCATGCAGAACTGCAGTTCCGGATTCTGGAACATCATGCCCACCAGCCTGCAGCGCTCCGGCGGCTTCAGTCCGCCGGGCTCCGCGCCGTCCACCGTCACGCGGCCGCTCCGGACAAAGCCCGCGCTCTGCGGGTATATGCCTGCGGCCAGATACAGCAGCGTGGACTTCCCGCAGCCGGAGGCGCCGGTCAGAACTGTGATCTCCCCGGCGTCAAACTCCGCCGACAGATCCTCCAGCACCGGTTTTCGATCCTCAAAATAAGTAAACTGCAGCGCTTCGAACCGGATGCTCATTGGCCGAAATACTCGTTGGTATATTCCCGCTCAAAGCGTCTGGAAATCACACCGGCGCTGTGCATATACTCCGCCATGCGCTCCCACCGTTCCGGCCTGATGCGGCCCCAGCGTCCGTCTGCGTCCAGCAGAATGGGCGCCAGATGGCGCTGGCTGCGGATCAGCAGCGCATCGGAGGAACCCTCCGGCATTTGGTCCTTCACCTCCAGGACCGTCCGGTCCGGATCTGCGGCGACCTCGCGGTACGCCCGGTCCAGGACGGACAGGAATCTGCGGACGGCGTCCGGCTTCCGCTCCAGCGTCTCCCGGGCCGCGGCCATGGCCGGCGCGCAAAAATCAAATATGGGATCCACATCGCCCAGATTGAAATAGTTGATCTCTTTTCCTGCTTCCAGCAAAACCTGGTTCTCCCAGTTCTCATAGACCCAGGTGGCGTCGGCGACATCGCCCAGCGTTGCAACAATATCGCCCACATCCATGTTGAGCAGCTTTACCTTGGAATAGTCGCCGCCGTCCACCTCCACGACCCGGCCGACGGCCTTGTGGAACCAGGCCGGGCTCCAATGGGTCAGCCGCTTGCCTTCCAGCTCCCTGGGGCGGGTGATCCCGGCAGATTTCAAAGAGACGATGCCGGAATCGCATTTCTGCGTCATCACAGCCACACAGGTCATGTCCTCGCCGCGCTCCATGCAGTCGAGCATGGAGATCTCAGGGCCGCAGACAAAGTCCGCGCCGTGCAGGTGCATGGCGCCGTGCACATCGCCGGAGATCTCCACCTCCAGGCCGGCCTCGGAAAACCATCCGCGCTTCTGCGCCAGCAGATAGCCCGTATGGTTGGTATTGGGAAACCAGTCGAGTACCACTTTCAGCTTTTCCATTTGTTCATTCCTCCTCGTCATAAACCGTTCCGACCTTCGCCTTCGCCCCAATGGCATAGCTTTTCACCACGCCGGTTTTGGCCAGGCCGTCACCGGCCAGCTTGCAGACAACGCCGGAAAACACAATGGCGCTGACAAACCGGACCGCCAGCTGCGCAATCAGCAGCGTGGGCGCCAGCGCAATGTAATTCAAATAGTAGAGTTCATAGACAAAAATAAACGCAGCCGCCAGAACGCCGGAAAGGCACATGACGCCGAGATTCCACTTTTTGTACCGGAACACCGCAAAGGCCAGTTCCGCGCCGGCGCCCTGAATCAGCCCGGTCAGAACCACGGTCATGCCGCCGGAGTTTCCCATCAGCAATTCGACCGCCGAGGCCAGGACTTCGGTAATCAGCGCAACGCCGGGCTTCCGGATCACATAGGCCGCCAGCGTGGCAGCCATAAACCAGACCCCGTAAATGATTTCAAAGCCAAAATTGGCCAGGCCCGCAGGCGTCAGCGCCGTGGACAGGGCGAGGCCGCCCTGAAACACCGCCAGATAGACCGCCGAGAACACCACGCCAAGAATGGCCATCATGATGACGTCCTTCAGCTCCCAGGTTTTTGTTTTCATGCTTGAATTCCTCCCTTTGTATCAAACAGAAAAAGCCGCACAGCCTTCGCTGAGCGACTACAAGCGCGGAGTTTTCCGCTTCATCTTCCCTACGATGGCATTACCCAACAGGTTCAACGGGTCACAGGCGGTATCAGCCTGTATCTCAGCCGGGTTCCCCCGACCCCCCTTTATGCAGTTATGCGGCCTTTCATACGCCTGTTATAGCACGTTCCGGCC
>JAHZEF010000229.1 GCA_019422005.1 Clostridiales bacterium | reverse complement strand
CGCCTGCCTGCCGGCACTTCCTCCCGCCGCGCGGCAGGCCGGGCCTCCGGCTCCGGCGCGCCCCGCACCCCGCGGGCAGCCGCCGGCGCGGCTTCCGTCCGGGCGGCCGCGCTGCCGGATCCATGCACTGCAGCGCTGCGCACCACCTTCGGCCGCTCCACTCCGCCGGGCCCATAGTACGCGCCGGCAAAATCCGGCTCTTCCCACGGGAGCCTCGGCGTACGCTGCGGCTGCGGCGTGCGCGGCTCCCGGATCGGCGTATACATTCTCGTCTCATCGGATACCGTCTCCCGGCGCATCCTGCGCTCCGGTTCCGGCACGGGCGTTTCCCCCGCCGGCTCCGAATCTGCCAGCAGACGCCTGACGTCTGACAAAATCGCATCCAGTTCTTTGGAATCCTGGGCGGACATTACGCTCCCTCCTTTGCAGATGCTTTTCGTATTCTATCGCGAAAAACGGAATATGTAAACCGGTTTTTCAGGAAAATGTGCAAAAACTGTCAAATGTGCGCCGCAGGGTTTGCAGCCTCCGCCGGAATGTGGTATACTGCATGCGTATTTTCCGCGTCATTTCTGAAGCGAACGGGAGGGCAGCCATGTCCTGTGATGTTTCCGTTGCATCCTGCAGCGCCTATTCGGCAGAGGCATGCCGTACAGCGCTGGAACAGGTCCTGGCGCCGCTGGGCGGCCTGGACTGGGTGCGTCCCGGCATGCGCATCGCCGTCAAGGCCAATCTGGTTTCTTTCCTGAAGCCTGAGGCCGCGGCCACGACGCACCCTGCGCTGCTGCGGGCGCTGACAGAACTGCTGCGCGCCCGCGGCGCATCCGTCGTCATCGGCGACAGCCCGGGCGGGCTGTACACCGCCGCTTTTGTCGGCCGCGTCTATGCCGCCGCCGGGCTGCGGGAGGCGGAAGCCGCCGGCGCGGCCCTCAATCAGAATTTTGCGCAGCGCACTGCAGAATATCCGCAGGGAACTGTCTGCCGCCGGTTTCCCTTCACCGCATGGCTGGACGACGCCGACGCCGTGATCAATTTCTGCAAGCTGAAAACGCACGGCATGATGGCCCTGTCCTGCGCGGCAAAAAACCTGTTCGGCGTAATCCCCGGCACGAAAAAGCCTGAATTTCACTTTCAATATGCAAACCCGGCCGATTTCGCCCGGATGATCGTGGATCTGGATGAATTTGTCCGTCCTGTCCTGTCCATCTGCGACGCGGTGGTGGGGATGGAGGGCAACGGCCCGACCGCCGGCACGCCCCGGCCCGTCGGCTGTCTTGCGGCGTCGTCCAGCCCGCACCTGCTGGATCTGCTGTGCGCCGCGCTGATCGGCCTGCGCCGGTCCGACGTGCCGACGCTGGAGGCCGCTCTGGAGCGCGGCCTGATTCCGGAGTCCGCAGAGCTGCTGAACGTGGCCGGCGACTGGCGCAGTTTCCGCGTGCCGGATTACCAGCGCATCGAGGGCCAGAGCAGCCTGCTGTTCCGCGGCCGCGGCGGCCGTCTCGGCCGGATACGGGGCGCCCTGATCCAGCAGGCCATCTGCCCGCATCCGGCGGTCTGCAGGCCGGATTGCATCGGCTGCGGCAAATGCCGCGAAATCTGTCCTGCCGGCGCCGTTTCGCTGCGCGGAGGCCTCCCGGTGATTGACCGCAGGGCCTGCATCCACTGTTTCTGCTGCCAGGAATTCTGTCCCGCCGGCGCCATGCGGCAGCGCCGTCCCTGGATTGCCCGGCTGCTGAACCCCTGAACCCAATGCAAAACCATGCAAATCACTTTTCGCCAAGCAAAGGAAGGATCCAATTATGAGTATCTCATCGTCCGCCCCGTGGCTGCAGTTCTACGGGGAAACCCCCCGCACCATCGACTACCCGCAGGCGACCATGTACCAAATGATCCGCAGTGCAGCCAAACGGTTCCCGGACAACTGCGCCTATGAGTTCATGGGCAGGCGGACAACCTACGCCGAATTCCTGCGGCGCATCGATCTGGCCGCGAAGGCGCTGCTGGAGCTCGGCATTCAGAAGGGCGACCGCGTCACCATCTGCATGCCCAATTCCCCCCAGGGCGTGGATTGCTTCTACGCCTGCAACCGGATCGGAGCCGTCTCCAATATGATCCATCCGCTGTCGGCGCCAAAGGAAATCAAATTTTATCTGAACTTTTCCCACAGCAAGGCCATTCTGACCCTGGACCAGTTTTATCCCAAGATCGCCTCCGTGGTGCCGGAGCTGGAACAGCCTGTCAGGATCCTGATCGCCCGGATCCGGGAAGAGCTGCCTCCCGCGCTGGCCATGGGGTATGCGCTGACCGCAGGCCGCAAAATACCGAAGCTCCCGAAAAAAGCCGATTACACCCTCTGGGCCGACGCGCTGGCCATGGGGCGGCGGCGCCGGGACCCTCTCCCGCCCGACGACGGCCTAGCCACGGACGGCGCTTCCATCCTGTATTCCGGCGGCACAACCGGCACCACCAAGGGGATCCTGCTCTCCAATCTGAATTTCAACGCCCTGGCCCTGCAGACCATCGCCGCCAGTGGTTTTTCGCCCATTGACGGGCTCAAAATGCTCTCCGTGATGCCGCTATTCCACGGTTTCGGGCTGGGCATCGGCATCCATACGCCTCTGATCGCCGGAGCCTCCTGCATCCTGGTTCCCCAGTTCACCGTGCAGACCTATGCAAAGCTGCTGGTCAAAAAGAAACCCAATATCATCCCCGGCCACCTCACGCTGTTTGCGGCGCTGCTGCGGGCGGACACCCTCGTCGGCGCGCATCTGAGCTTCCTCCGGGGGATGTTCTGCGGCGGCGACTCCCT
>JAHZEF010000228.1 GCA_019422005.1 Clostridiales bacterium | reverse complement strand
GCAGATTGAATCCAAAGCGCTGCGGAAGCTGCGCCATCCGTCCCGGTCGAAAAAGCTGAAGGATTTTCTCTGAGCCGGATCCGCCCCCGTCCGGAAAGGCGTCTGCGAACAGGGGAGGCCGCCGCGGTACGGCGGGGCAGGCCCCTGCGGCGGGGAATGCACACAGGACGGGAAGCGTCTGCGCATTCCGCCTGCCGGGCCCGGGGCGCTTTTATGGAGGGGCGGAGGCCGCGGCGCCTGCCGGAAGACTTTTTTGGCGCGCCGAATCCAAGGTTTTCCTTGACATTGCGCAAAAAATCCGTATCATAATTTGTGACTGTTATGTCGGCACCGCGCATCCGCGCGTCATGCTCAGGACTTTGATTCGGAGGAGTTTTATTATGTTTGAGAAAATTGCATCGTATCTGGCGGGCCAGATGGACATCCCTGTGGAGGATATCAAGAGAGAGACCACCTTTGAGAGTCTCGGGATCGATTCCCTGGACATGGTCGAAATGGTCATGGATCTGGAGGAGGAGCTGAAGGTGGAGCTGGAGATGGAGGAGAAGGTCGCCACGGTCGGCGAGCTGGTGGACTTCGTTGAAAGCAAGATGGGCTGACCGGCCGCCAAAAACTGACGGTTGCGAAATCCGTCCAAATCGTGTAAAATAGAATTCACGTCACAAGCCATCGGCCTGTGACAAGGTCGCACTAGTCGGGGAGTTAGCGGTGCCCTGTCGCTCGCAATCCGCTGCAGCGGGGATGAATCCCAACCCGAGGGTGTGCATTGTGTCGTCTGACCCATGTAAGCGGCGATGAGGAACCGGTCTTGCGCAACGGGAACCCGTGAACCATGTCAGGCGGGGAACCGAGCAGCATTCAGCGGAATCTCTCGTGTGCCGCAAGGCAGCCGTTTCTGAGCAGGCTGCATGGGTAACGGATATAGTGCATGATTCAGAGGTTGGTGTGCGATCTTGTCATGGGCCGATGCTTTCAGCATCGGCCTTTTCCCTTGGAGGTGGAGCGAGTGTATCAGGCCCTGTATCGGAAATATCGTCCGCAGACTTTTGACGACGTGGTGGGACAGCACTGCGTGACGGAGACGCTGAAGGCCCAGATGTCGACAGGAAGGCTGAGCCATGCCTATCTGTTTACCGGCACCCGCGGCACCGGCAAGACGTCCTGCGCCAAAATCCTGGCCAAGGCGGTCAACTGTGAAAACCCGCACGACGGCAATCCGTGCAATGCCTGTGCCAGCTGCCGCAGCATTGATTCCGGCGGCTGTATGGACGTCCTGGAGATCGACGCCGCCTCAAACAACGGTGTGGACAATGTCCGCACCCTGCGCGACGACGCCGTTTATACGCCTTCGGAGGTTCGGAAGCGCGTGTATATCATCGACGAAGTTCATATGCTCTCCACGGCGGCGTTCAATGCACTTTTAAAGATTATCGAGGAGCCGCCGGAGCATTTGATTTTTATTCTGGCGACCACGGAACTGCACAAGGTCCCGGCGACCATCCTGTCGCGCTGCCAGCGGTTTTCCTTCCGGCGTCTGCTGCCGGAGGATATCGCGGCGCGGATCAACTATGTGGCTTACGAAGAGGGGATCTCCATCGATCCCGAAGCGGCGGGCCTGCTGGCGCGGCTGGCGGACGGGGCGCTCCGCGACGGCCTGAGCCTGCTGGATCAGTGCGCGTCCTCCACCGCCGGGACGCTGACCGCAGAAACGGTCTACGACTGCCTGGGGCTGGCGGGGGAGCGCAGAACGGCCGAGCTGTTTGCCGCCATCGCGGATCAGGACGCTTCCCGGGCGCTGGAACTGTTTTCCGGCCTGTATGCAGGCGGGAAGGATGTGGCGGCCATGCTGGATGAGCTCTGCAGCCTCTCGCGGGACCTGCTGATCCTCAGGACTGCACCCGGGAGCGGCGCTTCCATGCTGTCCGGGGTCTGCACAGAGCAGGAGGTGCGGCAGCTGCTGGGGCGGTTTTCTGCGGGGGAGCTGCTCCGGATTACGACCTTGCTGCAGCAGACGGCTTCCGGCTTTTCCAAAAGCGCGGATCAGCGCCTGGATGCGGAGCTTTGCCTGATTGCACTTTGCGCGCCGGAACTGCAGATGGATGCGGCCTCTCTCAATGCGCGCCTGTCCAGGCTGGAGCAGGCTGTGGCTTCCGGCCGGCTGGCTGCGGCAGTGCCGGCCGCGCCGCAGGAGCCGGCGGAATGGGAGGAAGAACGCCCGCCGTTTCCGGAGGATGCGGATATGCCGGCCGCGCCGCGGGAACCGCAGCCGGAACAAAAGCCGGCGCATGAGATGCCGGTGGGCTTCTGGACGGATCTGGTGGAAGGCGTCAGCGGACAGATCCCGCCGGGGAACCGCAGCCTGTTCCGGCAGGTACGGCCGAAGCTGCAGGGAGACGAGCTGCTGCTTGCCGTGGATTCGGATTTTGTGGAGCGGATGATTGGCACGGCGCAGACGCTGCAGCTGGTGGGACAGAAGGCGGGGGAACTGCTGGGGAGGAGCGTACGGCCCAGGGTTGTCCGGCAGGGGGCGGCCGGCGCGGACGGCAGGGACCGCCTGGAAGAACTGCTGGCGTTCGGCGCGCAGCACGACGATATTATAGAAATCAAGTAAAGGAGCGGATCAGAACATGGCAAAAGGTGGATTTCGCGGCGGAATGCCCATGGGCGGCGGCATGAATATGAACATGATGAAGCAGGCGCAGAAAATGCAGCAGGAGCTTCTGAAAATGCAGCAGGAGATGGAGACCAAGGAATTTTCCGCCTCCTCCGGCGGCGGCATGGTCACCGCCACCGTGAACGGCAAGCATGAGGTGACGGCGCTGGAGATCAATCCCGAAGCGGTGGATCCGGACGATGTGGAAATGCTGCAGGATCTGGTGATCGCGGCGGTGAACGAAGCCA
>JAHZEF010000227.1 GCA_019422005.1 Clostridiales bacterium | reverse complement strand
CGTGATTTATCACGGTGAGCGCCTCCTGCCCGGTGTACCGGAATTTGTGGATTGGCTGGTCAAAAACGATAAAAAATTTCTGTTTCTGACCAATGCCAGCAGCCGCAGCCCGAAAGAGCTGCAGATGCGGCTGGCCCGGATGGGCCTGGATATTGACGAAAGCCATTTTTATACCAGCGCGCAGGCGACTGCACAGTTTCTCAACAGCCAGTCTCCGGGATGCAGCGCCTACGTGGTCGGCTGTACAATGCGCTGTATGAAGTGGGGATAACCACCAACGATGTAAATCCCGACTATGTGGTGATCGGCGAGACCGTCAACTATAATTTTGATACCATTAAAAAGGCGATGCGCCATGTGCTGAACGGCGCGCGGCTGATCGGCACCAATACAGATCTGACCGGCCCGTCGGAAAGCGGCATTCAGCCGGCGTGCCGTGCATTGGTCTCGCCCATTGAGATGACGACGGGGAAAAAGGCATATTTCGTCGGAAAACCCAACCCCCTGATGATGCGCACCGGGCTGAAGCTGCTGGGCGTCCATTCTGCCGAGGCCTGTATGGTCGGCGACCGGATGGATACCGACGTGATCGCGGGCATTGAGTCCGGTATGGATTCCATTCTGGTTCTGACCGGCGTTACCAACCGGCAGAACATGGAGCAGTATCCGTATCGCCCCAGGCTGATCCTGGACGGCGTTGGAGATATTGCCAAGCTTGGCGTGTAAGCGGGAGGGACGAACCGGCGGCAGAAAGCCGCCGGTTTTCCGGTGCGCGGCCGGCTGGGGCGCCGACGTGCGGGAGCGGCCGGATCCGGGAAGAAGAATACGAAAAACGGGCGGAGTGTGAATATGCGGAGGAGAATTGCGGGACTTTTAACGCTGGCGCTTCTGGCGGCGCTGGCGCTGCCGGCCGCCGCGGCCGGAGAACAGCCGTCTGCGTGGGCGCAAGAGGCTGTTTCCTTTGCGGTTGCAAACGGGATTCTGACGGAGGGGGATGTCAGGCCGAAGGAGCCTGCAACACGGGCGGAACTGGCCGGGATGCTGGTGCGGCTGCTGCATGTGCAGGAGCAGGCGGACTTACATACCTATACGGATATGCAGCCGGAGGATCCCTGCTATGCCGATATGGCCAGGGCTGTGGCCGCCGGCCTGTTCCAGGGGGATGGGGCGCTGCTCCGGCCGGCGCAGACGCTGACGCGGGAAGAGGCGATAGTGGTGCTGGCCCGGTGCTTCGGCGTGCCGGACGGCGATCCGGCGGCGCTGACGTCGTTTTCCGACTATGCGCAGGTCAGCGACTGGGCTTTGGGCACGGTGGCCGGAATGGTTGCCGAGGGCTATTTGAAGGGCGCGGAAAACTGCCTGCATCCGCAGGAGCCTGTTACGCGGCAGGAGGCGATACAGCTGATCTGCAATGCTTCCGGCACGGTTGTACGGGATGGGGAAGTGCCGGAACAGGGGAATGTGACGCTGCTGGCCGGCCGGGAAATCCCGGAAGGGCTTACGATTGACGGCGATCTCCTGCTGGGCTGTGACTTTGAGGAGCCGCTGGTGCTGCGCGGCCTCCGGGTAACTGGGCGGATTGTGCTCCACGGCGGGACGCTGCAGCTGACGGGCGGCTCCCGGGCGGAGGAAATTGTGTGTGCCGGGGGCAGCCTGGAGCTGGAGACTGACGGAAAAACTCCGGTTCGGGTGACGGCCGGCAGGGCGGAACTGTCGGGCGGCGGCACGGTGACGGCGGCAGCTGCCGTCACGCTTCACAGCGGACGGTATCCCAGCCTGACCGTGGACGGCGGGACGGTTTTGGTGGAGGCAGACGCGAGCGTCGGCGCTGCAGTCCTTGCCGGAAAGGGAAGCCGGCTGACGGGAACCGGCATGGTCTCCAGCGCATTGGTGACGCAGCGGGACTGTGTGGTGGAGGCGCCGGTCGGCAGCCTGCAGGAGGCGGTTGATGCGGGAATCAGCGGGGTGCAGATCTCGGCGGTGCTCCCGGCCAATGATGCGACGCCCTCCTCGCCGGAGATCCGGACAACGGTGCGGTTTGACCATGTGGAAACGGTTAACTGCAGCGGTGCGGAGGATGGCGTCCGCTACTGTACGCTCTCCTGGTATGTGGACGGCGTTTTGGAGGAGAAGCGCCTGCGCGTCCCCCTGTCTGACGGGGCAACCGCGTCGTTTACAACGGCGGCCGACTACAGCGGCAGGGTAAGGCCGGAGCGGACGGTTTTGCTGCGCCTTACCTACGGCGATGAGAGCGTGGAGTTTTCCCAGACCGTGGATCAGCATATGGAACAGCTGCCCACCGGCGTGCAGACCCTGGAGGTGGAGGCCACGGTTTTGCGCAATACGTCCATGTATTCCTATCTGGATCTGAGCGGATGGATCTGCAATGTACCGGCCGGCACGAAAGCGGTTTATATCAACTACTATGGTACGTCTTCCGGAAAAATCCGGCTGGAGGACGGCAGGACCGGATGGGTGCGGTGGAGCGACCTGCAGATTTCCTCCCAAGCTGATGTGCAGGCTGCGGATTACTCCCAGGTGCAGAAGGAGAACTTTGTCAATATCATCGGATATCAAAGCAAGACGGAGTACCTGGTCTGGATCAGCCTGCTGACACAGAAGGTCAACGTATTTGAAGGGGAGGCGGAGGACTGGAATCTGATCCGCACCTTCCCGTGCTGTACCGGAAAAAATTCAACGCCGACGATCAGCGGTGTTTTTCAATATCAATACCGGCAGAACTACTGGGATTTTGGCTACTATTATGTCAACCGGCCGATGATTTTCAACGGCGGGCATGCTTTTCATACCAGAACCTATGTGAAGTCCACGGGAGCGATTTTGGATCCCACCATCGGACGCCCTGCTTCCAACGGCTGTGTCCGCATCTACGACGAAGACGTC
>JAHZEF010000226.1:812-2912 GCA_019422005.1 Clostridiales bacterium | reverse complement strand
CCAAATGCGGCGCCGCCACTGCGCGCCAGGCGTTGACGCGCAGTCTGTTTGTCTGCCCGAGCTGCGGGTATCACTACCACATCGGCGCGTATTTCCGCCTGAGCCTGATCCTGGATTCCGGTTCCTTCCGGGAGCTGGATGAGGCGCTGACTTCGGCGGATCCGCTGGAGTTCCCGGCATATCCGGAAAAGCTGGAGGCCACCCGCCAGAAAACCGGAATGGCGGAGGCTGTGGTTACGGCTTCCGGCAGGATAGACGGCCGGAAGGTTGCCGTCGGCGTGCTGGACTGCCGGTTTTTCATGGGCAGCATGAGCGCGGCGGTGGGAGAAAAGGTAACGCGGCTGATTGAATTTGCCTCCAGGAACAGGCTGCCTCTGATCCTGTTTTCCGCCAGCGGCGGCGCGCGCATGCAGGAGGGGATTCTTTCCCTGATGCAGATGGCCAAGACCAGCGCGGCGCTGGCCCGGTTTTCCCAGCGGGGCGGCTTTTACATTTCCGTCCTGACGGATCCCACCACAGGCGGCGTTACCGCAAGCTTTGCCAGCCTGGGCGATATCACGCTGGCCGAGCCCGGCGCGCTGATCGGTTTTGCAGGGCCGCGGGTGATCGAGCAGACCATCGGGCAGACGCTCCCGGAGGGATTCCAGCGGGCGGAGTATCTGGAAGAGCACGGTTTTGTGGATCAGATTGTCCCGCGCCGGCAGATGCGCAGCGTACTGTCGCAGCTGCTGACACTGCATACGAAAGGGGGCGGCGCTCTGTGAGCATGTTCACACCGGCGCAGCGGGTCGCCGTTGCGCGCCATGAGGGGAGGCCCGGCACCGCCGACTATATTGCGGGGCTGTTTACGGATTTTTTTGAGCAGAGGGGCGACCGGCAGTGCCGGGAGGATCCCAGCATCCTCGGCGGGATTGCGCTTTTTCACGGCAGGCCTGTCACGGTCATCGGAACCCGGAAGGGAAAGAACCTGCAGGAAAACCTGAAGTTCAACTTCGGCATGCCCGGACCGGAGGGGTACCGCAAAGCCCTGCGGCTGATGCGTCAGGCGGAGAAGTTTGAGCGGCCTGTGATCACGCTGATCGACACGCCGGGCGCCTATCCCGGCCTGGAGGCGGAAGCGAGAGGCCAGGGGGAGGCCATTGCGCGCAATCTCTTTGAAATGAGCCAGCTCACGGTGCCCATTGTGGCGGTTATTACAGGCGAGGGCAACAGCGGCGGGGCGCTGGCTCTGGGGGTTGCCAATACGGTGCTGATGCTGGAAAATGCGGTGTACTCCGTTTTGTCGCCGGAAGGGTTTGCCTCCATTCTGTGGAAGGATTCTTCCAAAAGCGCGGAGGCGTGTGAGCTGATGAAACTGACGGCGGAGGATCTGCTGGCGCAGGGCGTCATCGACGGTATCATTCCGGAACCGGCGGGCGGCGCGCACTGTGATCCGGCCGCGCAGATGGCTGCTGTGGATCAGGCGCTGGCCTCTGCGCTGAACGGGCTGCAGAAAATCAGCGATTTGAGCATTGCCGGCCAGCGGTATAAGAAATTCAGAGCCATGGGGGGCAATGGATATGTGGAAGGGAATTAGGATAGCGGCGACAGGCGCGTGCCTCCCGGCCAGGGTTGTGACCAACGATGACCTGAGCAGGCTGGTCGATACCAGCGACGAATGGATTACCAAGCGGACAGGGATCCGGGAACGGCGTTACTGCGAACAGGAGACGCACCTGGATCTGGCTGCGGCTGCGGCGCGCCGGGCGCTGGAACGGGCGGGGATTGACCGCTCCAGGCTGGGAGCCTGCATTGTGACGACAGTCGCCGGCGATCATGTGACGCCCAGCTGCGCCTGCATGCTGCAGAAAGCGCTGGATCTCCCGGAGCTGACGCCCTGCTTCGATATGAATTCCGCCTGCGCCGGCTTTCCCTACGGCCTGCGCGTGATGCAGGGCATGCTGACGCCGGAGCGCCCCTACGGCCTGCTGGTGTCGTGTGAAGTGCTCACCAGGCTGACGGATGTTACAGATCGCAGTACCTGCGTGCTGTTCCGAGACGCTGCATGCGCGGTGGTGGTGGAGGCGTCCGACCAGGCGCAGGATCTCTGCGCAGTGCTGG
>JAHZEF010000226.1:0-802 GCA_019422005.1 Clostridiales bacterium | reverse complement strand
TCAAGTTTGCCGTGGATATCATCCCGCGCTGCATGGAGGGTGTGCTGACCCGGGCGGGCATCACGCTGGAACAGGTGGATTGGGTGGTCATGCATCAGGCCAATGAAAGGATCATTGACCACGTGGTGCGGAAAATGGGGATTCCGCCGGAAAAGGTGTTTAAAAACATTGCGCGCTACGGCAATATGTCGTCGGCCTGCATTCCCATTGCGCTCAACGATCTGTGGGAGGCCGGCCAGCTGCATCCAGGTATGCGCGTGCTTTGCGTGGGATTCGGAGGCGGCCTGACCTGGGGCGGCTGCCTGATTGAGATGGGAGGCATCTGAGAAACGTATGAAACAGAAGCTGAATGAGATTTTGGGCATTGAATTCCCGGTCATCCAGGGCGGCATGGCCAATATTGCCACCGGTGAATTTGCAGCCGCCTGCTCCAATGCAGGCGCCATGGGGCTGATCGGCTGCGGCGGAATGAACACCGAGCAGCTGCGCGGGCAGATCCGTACCTGCCGCTCTTTGACAGACAAGCCGTTCGGCGTCAATCTGATGCTGATGAATCCGTGTGTGGATGAGATGGCGGATATGGTGGTGGAGGAAGGCGTACGGTTTATTACCACCGGCGCAGGCAACCCGACCAAGTATATGGCGCGCTGGAAGGAAGCGGGCATCAAGGTGTATCCCGTGGTTGCGGCCGTAGCGCTGGCGAAGCTGCTGGAGCGGGCCGGCGCGGACGGATTGATTGCCGAAGGGACGGAGTCCAGCGGGCACGTGGGCGAGACCACAACCATGGCGCTGGTGCCGCAGG
>JAHZEF010000225.1 GCA_019422005.1 Clostridiales bacterium | reverse complement strand
CACAGGCTCCGGCCTCCGGCCACAGCCTCCGCCAGAGA
The DNA here is from genome assembly GCA_019422005.1 of Clostridiales bacterium. Classification (GTDB taxonomy): domain Bacteria; phylum Bacillota; class Clostridia; order Oscillospirales; family Oscillospiraceae; genus Avoscillospira_A. The sequence continues at coordinate 2,932 of JAHZEF010000225.1, read as the reverse complement.
GAGGAAGCCGTCCCGGGCCAGCAGCGCCGCCTGAAAGCCGCCCGCCGCCGCCCGGGGCCCGGACAGCCGGACCCGCTCCTCCACCGGCGGATATTCCATACAGTCGCTGGGAATTTTATATTTATGCCGCACCATAGCCGGCGTCAGGATAAAATCCCGGGTAGCCAGCAGCAGCGTCAGGCCTTTGCTCCGCAGCACCGTCTGCAGGCCGCTGCGGACGGCAGGGGCAGGATTGTAATTGAGCGCAAACACCGCCGCCAGTTCATGATTGACCGCACAGTACACCGCCTGGCGGACGTTGGTGCCCTCCGGCATCCTGACGCCCATCAGCTGCATAAAGCCGATCGACCCCACCAGAATGACTTCCCCCTGGATTTCCGCGCCGATTCCGCCGCCCTCATAGCGCCGGAAATTGTCGATGACATAGGAGCGGCCGTTCTGATTGACAAACACGTCATGGAACACGGGCTCCAGCCCGCACCCTGATTCCGCCACAACCGCGTAGGTGTACCCCACCACCTGACTGACATTGTACTCGCCGAAGACCTTCATTCCGTTCATGGCCACATTGGCCCGGGAAAACAGGTCCCGGTCCTCCACAGCGATGCAGCAGGGGCCGGAGAGCGCTCTGGCTCCCCTCCAGCCGCACAGCGCCGCGCCGGCATGCAGCAGCCGTCCGGCCAGCGAGGCAAACGGCCTCCAGTATGTGATAAACGCCGCCGCCGGGATGGAGCCTGCCAGCATCACCGACCAGCAGGCCAGAGCGTCCTGCTGCCGCAGCGCCTGCATCAAAACAGCCAGCACCAGGGAGAGGCAGAGCACCACAGGCGCATAGACGCCCATCACCTGGTCGGCGTCGCTGGGCGCCTCCAGATCCGCGACGTACTGTTCCCGGTCTCCCACGCTGCGGAAAACGCAGTCTCTGCTGCCCCATGCCCGCCGGGACATCACCGCGGCCATGGGATGTTCCTCCATGGAAAGCGCGGCTTTCAGGCTGCGCCGCTTCGCACGGTTTGCCAGAACGCGCCCCCACAGCGCAAAAAACAGTCCCAGCAGCAGTACGGCCGTATTCGGCATACGCGCATTTTCTCCCATATGCAGGAATCCGTCCACTGCAAACACCACCGCGGACACCGCCAGCAGCGTGTCCAGATTGGGGCGCAGCCGCAGCGCCTGGTAAACGCCGCCGACCAGGACGTCATAGGCAGTCAGCGCGCCGGCCAGGAGCAGCCCCATCAGGATCTGAGACGCAAGGCGCTCCTCCAGCAGAAAGGCGCCGAACGCCACCTCCAGATGACAGCACGCTGTCACCGCCGCAGCCAGCGCGCACAGCAGCAGCGCAATCCGCCGGCGCATCATCAGGCTGCGGGTCTGCCTGCACAGGGAACGGTACGCCTCGTCCGCCGGCGGGAAGACCGGCTTTTCCGCCGTGCGCCGCGGCGTTTCCCGCGCCGGCCGCTTCTGCGCGCCATTCCGGCGGCGGGGAGGCCGTACCGCCCCGGAAGCCCGCCGTGCCTCTCCGGGCGGCACCGGCCGGACCGGAGCCGCTTCGGCTGCCGGCCGGTATGTCCAGACCCGCCTGTCCGCCGCCGGCGGCTCCGGCATCTCCGGCGACGCCTCCGCCGGCTCCTCCAGCATCTGCTCCATGGACGCCGTTTCCAGACGGATAAACTGAAAGCGCCGCGGCCGCGCCTCCGGTTCGGCCGGGCCATCGGACGCAGCCGGAGCCGCAGACGCTGCGGGAGCAGAAGCCTGCTCCGGCTCTTCCGCCGTTTCCGCCTCCGTTTTGTCCGGCGGCGGTTCCAAATCCCCGTCGGGCGGCGCCGCGCCGGTATTCTCCTCCGCCGCATCGCCGTCCCCGCGCTTGCTCCAGCCGCCGAACTCATCGAGGATCTCTTCCAGAGAGTACGTCTGCTCCTCTTCAGCGGTCGTTTCCATATTCCAATGCGGCTGTTCACGACGGCCGCGAGACGACTTCTTCATAAGCTTTCACCCGATTATCTGTGTGAATTGAAGGGAGGTGCAGCAGGTCAGCTCCTTTGACGGACAGCCTCATACAGCAAAACCGCCGCCGCCGCCGATGCATTGAGGGATGAAATTTCCCCCTTCATGGGAATACTGACCTTGAAATCGCACTGTTCCGCCACCAGGCGGCCCATCCCCTCCCCTTCGGAGCCGATCACAATGGCCGCCGGCCCGCGGAGATCCGCCTCATAAAGCGGCGTTGTGCCGTTGGCAGCCGTACCGAAAATCCACAGCCCGCGCGCCTTCAGTTCCTGAATGGCCGCCGCCAGGTTGGCCACCCGCGCAACCGGCAGGTACTCCACCGCGCCGGCCGACGCCTTGGCAACCACCGCCGTCAGCCCCACGCTGCGGCGCTTCGGAATGACGACGCCGTGGGCGCCGGCGCACTCGCCGGTCCGAAGGATGGCGCCGAGGTTGTGCGGATCCGAGAGTTCGTCGCAAAGGATCAGAAGCGGCGGTTCGCCGCGTTCCGCCGCACGCTGCAGCATTTCGTCAATCGTGCTGTAGGCGTGCGCGGCAGCCATGGCAATGACGCCCTGGTGCGCACCGGTCTGGCTCATCTGATCCAGCTTTCGCCGGTCTGTCGGAACCACCACGGCCCCCGCCGCCCGGGCCTCGGCGCCCAAACGCGCCAGCCCATGGTCCGTACCGCCCTCCGCCAAAAACAGTTTGTCAATGGTTCGGCCGGATTTCAGCGCTTCTGCAACCGCATTGCGGCCTTCAATCATCTGCTCGTTCCAGGATTCTCCCCTCGTTTCGGGCGCCTGCCGCTCCCGGCCGCGGCGAAACCTGCGGCCGTCTTCCCGGCGGCCGGATGCTGCTTCCTTCATATTCCGTAAATTCTCCATTTTTTGTGATTTCATCGCGTTCTGAACAATTCCAATTGTTTGGTTATTATACCAAATTC
>JAHZEF010000224.1 GCA_019422005.1 Clostridiales bacterium | reverse complement strand
CGTATACATGAATGGAATAGAGCGCGCCGGGCAGGGGGCCGAGGGCGAACAGCCCCTGTGAATCGGCCAGGCAGTGCGCTGCCGGCTGAAGCGTTTCGGCGTCCAGCGCCAGAACCAGGGCCGAGGCTGCGGGCTCGCCGTCGGCCCTCGTCACAATACCGGTTACGATGCTGCCCTCGCTGCGCGGCAGCGTCAGATCCAGCTCGACCCGCTCGCCGGGAATGGTTTTTAAGTAAAATTTCAAACAGCTCCCCATACCTGCAGTCCTCCCAGAAAAAACGTTCTCCGGCAGGACGGCAAGCGCAGAACCCGGGGGCCTCTGTCCGCTGTGCCGTTCCCTGTTCGCCGGAGGTAGTTTATCCTATGCAGGGGATTGACAAATGTGATATAATAACGCCGTATCATGAAAATCTGTGCCTGCATGGCGGATTGAATTTCCGAAAGGATGAAGAACAGATGGCAAAAGAGAAAAAAGTGGAACAGATCACCGATATGGAGGTCGATTTCGCGCAGTGGTATACCGACGTGTGCCGGAAGGCCGAATTGATTGACTATTCCTCCGTCAAGGGAATGTTTATCTACCGACCGTACGGCTATGCCATCTGGGAAAATATTCAGAGCGCCCTGGATGCGCGGTTCAAGGAGACGGGGCACGAAAACGTATATCTCCCGCTGCTGATTCCGGAGTCCCTGCTGCAGAAGGAAAAGGATCATGTGGAAGGCTTTGCGCCGGAGTGCGCATGGGTGACGGTGGGAGGCAGTGAAAAGCTGGAGGAGCGCTACTGTATCCGCCCCACGTCCGAAACGCTGTTCTGTGAGCATTATGCCAACGTGATTCACTCCTGGCGCGATCTGCCCAAGCTGTACAACCAGTGGTGCAGCGTCCTGCGCTGGGAAAAGACCAGCCGCCCGTTCCTGCGCCATCGGGAGTTCCTGTGGCAGGAGGGCCATACCATGCACGCGACTGCCGAAGAGGCGGTGGCCGAAACCAGGCAGATGCTGGAAATTTACGCCGACTTCTGTGAAAATGTGCTGGCCATGCCGGTGGTCCGGGGCGTGAAGACCGAAAAAGAGAAATTTTCCGGCGCGGAGGACACCTATACCATTGAATGCATGATGCATGACCGGAAGGCGCTTCAGTCCGGCACCAGCCACTATTTCGGGGACGGCTTTGCCAGGGCGTTCGGCATTACGTTTACCGGCAGGGATAATCAGCTGCACTATCCGCACCAGACCTCCTGGGGGCTTTCCACCCGCATCATCGGCGGGATTATCATGACTCACGGCGACAACAACGGCCTGGTGCTGCCGCCCCGCATCGCACCGGTGCAGGCGGTTGTGATCCCGGTCGCGCAGCACAAGGAAGGCGTCCTGGAGGCGGCGTCCGGGCTGTATGCACGCCTGAAGGCCGCGGGCATCCGGGTAAAGATGGACGATTCCGACCAGTCCATGGGCTGGAAAGCGGCGGAATATGAGATGAAGGGCGTTCCGCTCCGGGTGGAAATCGGCCCGAAGGATATGGAAAAGGGGCAGTGCTGCATCTGCCGCAGAGATTCCGGCGAGAAGATCCAGGTGCCGCTGGGTGAACTGGAGGCGCAGGTGTCTGCGCTTCTGGATGCGGTTCATGACGGCCTGTACGCCAGGGCAAAGGAGAACCTGGAGGAGCACACCAGGACCTGCCAGACCCTGGAAGAGGTCAGGGAGTTCATGGAGAACGAGGGCGGCTTTGCCAGGACCATGTGGTGCGGCAGCCTGGAGTGCGAACTGAAGATGAAGGAGCAGGCCGGCGTTTCCTCGCGCTGCATGCCGCTTCGCCAGGAGAAGGTGGGGGAGACCTGCGTCTGCTGCGGGAAGCCTGCGGACCGGATGATTTACTGGGGCGTTGCCTATTGATGGGGCGGCGGATCCCAAATTCTATGATTTTACTGAAAAACGCGAAAAAATTTTGGCAGTTTTTTATGAAACCCTCTTGACATCAAGAGGGTTTCATTGTATTATATTCAGGCGCGTGCAGAAGTTATGCGCGCAGAATGCGATGAAGCGGGAGATTGCGTCTCGGACGGTAACTTCCGCAGAGTATGTCCGGTCATCGGGCGGCTGAAAATCTCATGATACAGCGTATATCGCCGATCATGAACAGCCGGCACACGTCGGCTTTTTTTATGCTCTCGGAATGATACGCACGGCTTAGCGTATAAGAGATTTTCGACCGTACCCAGGCGAAAGGAATACTGAGTACGATTCAAGGAGGAACACAAACATGGCAAACCAGGAAATGATCCGGATCCGGCTGAAGGCGTATGATCATCAGCTTATTGACTCCAGCGCGGAGAAGATCGTTGAAACCGCCAAGCGCAACGGCGCTTCCGTCTCCGGGCCGATCCCGCTGCCCACCAGGAAGGAAGTCGTCACAATCCTGCGCGCAGTCCATAAATACAAGGACTCCCGCGAGCAGTTCGAGCGCAGGACGCACAAGAGACTGATCGATATTCTCAACCCCAACCAGAAGACCGTCGAGGCTCTGATGAGCCTGGATCTCCCGGCCGGCGTTGAGATTGAGATAAAGCTGTAATGTCCAAAAAATTGCAGCTGCCCGCCACGGTCCGTCAAAATGGACGGACGGGTCATGTTGACAAGCTGCCGGCAGCCCAATGGCCGCGCCTGTCAACCAATAACCTTATATAGGAGGAAAAACACATGCAGAAAGCAATCATCGGCAAGAAAGTGGGCATGACCCAGATCTTCGATGAGAGCGGCAAGGCGATCCCGGTTACCGTTATTGCGGCCGGCCCCTGCGTCGTTGCTCAGAAGAAGACAGAAGAAAAAGACGGCTATGTCTCCGTACAGCTGGGCTATGAGGAAGTCAAGGAGTCCAAGCTGTCCAGGCCTGAGGCCGGCCACCTGAAAAAGGCGGAGGTCGGGATGCTGAAGTATCTGAAGGAGTTCCGGCTGGACGGCGCCGCCGACATGAATGTGGGCGACGTTGTGAAGGCGGATACCTTCGCCGCCGGCGACAAGGTTGACGTG
>JAHZEF010000223.1 GCA_019422005.1 Clostridiales bacterium | reverse complement strand
GACGTTGAGTGCGCAAGGCGATACTTTATATGACCTTCACTTTTGCATTCAACGTCATTCAGAGCAGCGTGAACGAATTACGGAGGTGAACATTATTTGAAGGAAATCACGATCGAGGCCTGGGGAGATCTCGCCTGTTTCGCTGCGCCTTACGCAAAGGTGGAACGGCTGACCTACCCATTCCCAACCCCATCTGCCGCCAGAGGGATTCTATCGGCAATTTATATGAAACCGAAGGAGTTCCGCTGGCAGATCAACCGCATTGAGGTATTGAACCCCATCCGTTACATCAGCTTCAAGCGAAACGAAGTCAAATGTACCGTCGGCTCGGAACCGATCTCTACGGAAGAGCAGCGAACACGGCGGCAGACAACAGCGCTGCAGGACGTCCGCTACCGGATCGCGGCGTCGATCATTCCCCGCCGGACTTTTGTGGGGAAAGAGACCCAGCTGTACGAGCAGGCCCTGAGGAGGATCCGCGGCGGGAAATGCTATTTTCAGCCTGCATTTGGGCTGCGCGAATTTGTCTGTTATTTTGAAGAGAGCGACGGCATGCGTCCGCCCATTCAGCAGTCCATGGACGCAGGGCTGATGGTCTACGACCTGTTTGCACCGGATGATGTGGAGGTCACAAAAAAGACGAAGATCAAAATGTCCCTGTTCCATGCGGTCATGGAGCATGGCGTGATTCTGATCCCGCCCTATGACAGTCCGGAGGTCCTGAAGGGGGAAGGCCTATGCTGAGAGCACTATATGACTATGGGATGCGCCGCCAGCTGGCGCTGTCGCCGGGATTTGCCGGTAAAACCATCAAGGCATATATCTCCCTCTCAGAAAACGACGATCATGTCGGCGTCTATCTGGGCGGAGACGAGCCCGTCCCCTGCCCGGACATCGGCAGTCTGGCCAACGGGAGGGACAAGAGCAATGTTCTTGCGGAGAAGCGGTCTGTGGTCATCCCTGAGGAGCCCGGAAGCAAAAGCACATTCTTTCTGGAAGCGCTCCGCGACGCGGCAAGGGCAGCGCCGCTGCTGAATGCTTGCGTCCGTGCGCTGGAAGATTCAAAAACTGCGGCGGCGATCCGCGCAGAGCTGGATCGGGCCAAAATCAAGCCGGGAGACCGGATCTCGTTCCGGGTCAATGGTCAGTCTATCCTGCAATCGGAAAAGATTCGTACATGGTGGTGGTCCTACCGAAAGCAGTTCTCTGCGGCGGAAGAACGGCCTTCTGCGCTGTGCCTGATCACCGGCGAACCGACGGTCCCCATGACGACTACCACGTCGATACAGGGCCTGCGAGTTGTCGGCGGACACGGCAGAGGGGACACGCTGATCTGCTTTGACAAGACGGCGTTCTGCTCCTATCACCAGAAAAAAGCAGCCAACGCACCGGTCTCGGAAGCGGCTTTCGGCGTCGTGAAGGCTGCGCTGGATGATCTTTTGAAGGATGCCCCGATCCTTGCGGGGATGAAATTTGTCCACTGGTTTGACCGCGAGGTTCCACAGCAGGACGATCCGCTTTATACCGTGGACTTCGGTTATGATCTGCCGGAGCATGAAACAGGTGATGAACCGGCTGTCAACGAGCTGACAGCACGAAATCAGGCAAACTGGATTCCGGAAAGCGTCTATTCCGGACAGGCTGTTCCCGAGCTGGACAACGTATCCTATTACATTCTGCTGCTGTCTGCTGTCAATGGCCGTGTCATGATCCGCAGATATGACCGGGGCAGCTATCCGGATCTTCGCCGGAATTTGGCGCAATGGTATGACGATCTGGCGCTGACCAATCAGGGCGGCACCGGAACCATCAGACCAGTGAAGCTGAGTGCGCGGCTGCTTCGTCTTTTGAAATTCCAGAAAAGCGGCAGCCGGCCGTTTGAGCGGCTGTCAAAGGAGCTGGCCGGGATCACCCCGGTGGTCGTGCAGGCGATCCTGTCAGGCGGATGCCTGCCGGATGCCATCGCGGCAAAGGCGCTGGCCTATATTCGCTCGGAGCTGCTGTCAAACGACGACAGCGGCATGCAAAGTGCTCTGCCCAACAGTCTGGCCTGTCAATGGCTGAAGGTCTGGCTGCTCCGGAAACATCGAATCCAGCATCAGGAGGGACAAATCTTGGAAGAATACAATCTGAACCTTCGCAATGCCGCCTATCACTGCGGCGGGCTGATGGCCGTTTATGCGGCGATCCAGAGGACGGCCATGCCAGACGTCAATACCGGTATTGTGGAGCGCTACTACGCCTCCGCCATCCAGATGCCTGCTCTGGTCATCGGCCAGCTCAGCAGCCGCTCGAATCACCATCTGGAAAAGATCAAAAACAGACGGCTCGCCGATCAATACCGCGAAAAGCTGCAGGAAATTTCCGTCGCTCTGGGAACGCCCATTCCCGCTACGCTGGATCTGGAGCAGCAGTCCTACTTCGCGCTGGGCTACTATCAGATGGGCGCAAGGCTCCATCAGGTGAGAAACAGGAAGATTGCCGCCGCCAGAGAAAAGGCCGGTGCGGCAGCGGAATAAGAGGAGGGGGGATCTTATGGCAATTCAGAACCGATATGAGTTCATGTATTACGTTGCCTGCACAAACTGTGATCCGGACATGGGCAACATGCTCCGGATCGACCCTCAGACCATGCAGGGCTTCATCACTGACGGCGCGACCAAGCGCCGCATCCGGAACTACGTGGAGCTGGCCCACCGGGATGAACCCGGCATGAACATCATCATCCAGCAGGCAACCAACATCAACCGCCATATCGCAGAAGCCAAGCGGGCGGCCGGCGTCGAAGACTGCGCAAAGGCAAAGGAGGCCGTTTACGCCGGCAGAAAGAAGGCCTGCGAGCTGTTCTATGACGTCCGCACCTTCGGCGCGGTCATGTCCACAGGCCCCAACGCGGGGCAGGTGCGCGGCCCTGTACAGATCGCCTTCGGAAAGAGTCTGGATGCTGTCCTTCCGTTGGACATTTCCATCACCCGTATGGCGGTCGCCGACAAGGTAAAGGACGGCGCTGCGGTGGAGGATTACGCGGCATGGGA
>JAHZEF010000222.1:2773-3107 GCA_019422005.1 Clostridiales bacterium | reverse complement strand
GGGGGACGTGTTTACAATCTCCACAGAGGCCTCCGGTTCAAACCGCACCGGCGGCTGGGCCGGCTACCTGACCAGCGCCACAGCAACGCCCGACGACCGGGTTGCGCTGGATCGCACGACATCGCTGGACGGCAGGTTCTCCATTGACGCGAAGAGTACCGGCGCAAATCAAAACACATCCTATACCGGCGGCATAGCGGGCTGGATCGGCCAGGCATATTCTCTTGACGCCGCGGGTTATGTCAATACCATCGATCTCAGGACGGGCAGCGGCTATGAAGGCGGGGTCATCGGTTTTGCCAACACGGGCGGTGCAACGGGGCTCACCCTGGAT
>JAHZEF010000222.1:1452-2763 GCA_019422005.1 Clostridiales bacterium | reverse complement strand
CAACCTGGATCACTGCCTGAATACCGGATCCGTCGCCGGCAGTCAGGCGGCCGGCGGCCTGATCGGCTATGCCTCCGGCTACACGGTAACGCTGAGCGATTCCGCCGCCGGCGGCACGGTAACCTCCGCCGCCCAGAACAGGGGCGGCCTGGTCGGCCGGCTGAACGGGACGCTTGTCAGCGAAAATTCTCTGTACCTGAAAACAGACGCGGTCACCGGAGCCGTCGGCGGCGGGCAAGCCGGCGGGGAAACCGGAACCGTTGCGCTGGACACCACAAAGCTGTCCGGCGGAACGTTTGGCAGCGCCGTCGAGATCCTGAGCGGGGCCGCGCCCGGGGCGCTGGCCGTGGCCGGCGGCGCAGCGCTTTCCGGCCGGAACCTAACCTTCACCAGGGCGGGCGGCAGCGTTTGCATCACATTCCTCTGGAACGGCGCCCGGCTCTATCAGACCGCTGCAGCCGTCAGCCCCCTGGATGTTTCCGATCTTGCGGTCATTACCGGGATAAACAATGTCTATCCCACCGACGAGGCGGCGGCAGAGGCAGCCGTACAGGTGGTCTGCGGCGGCTCTGTGCTGACCGCCGGCACAGATTATCTGCTGGAGCAGAACAGCAGCGCCCACACGTTTTCGATTACGTTTACAGGCAATTACTGCGGCTCTGCGGAAAAGCCGTATACGGTCAACGGCAATGCCCTTGACGTATTTTCAGCCGGGTATCTCGGCGTTTACGACGGCCGGCAGCACGGTATTGCGGTGACGGCTCCGGAGGGCGCCGAAGTCACTTACAGCCTTCTGGAGAGCGGGCCCTATACGGAAACGGAAATTCTCGGGAAAGACGCCGGAACCAAAGTCGTTTACTGGAAGGCGGCTTTAAACGGGAAGGAAGCTTCCGGTTCCGCCGCGGTCTCAATCGCTCCGGCAGAAGTGACCATCGCCGTGCTTGACCAGAGCGTTCCCGTCGGCACGCCGGCTCCGTCCCTGGCAGCGCCAATCGCCGGAACCCATTATACGGTGTCAGGCCTGTGCGGGACTGATACGCTGATCGTCGCCCCTGTGCTGACCTATCCGGAAACGCCCGATACCAGTGCCGCCGGTTCCTTTGTCATCCGGGCCGGCGGGGCGGATGCCGGAAGCAACTACACCATCCATTATACGGACGGCACCCTGACAGTCTCCGCCGCCGGCGCCGGCGCTGCCGCATATGCCGTCTCCGTGGATCAGGACATGCACAACGGCACCGTGACCACATCCCACAGAAGCGCGCTCAGGGGGCAGGTTGTCACCCTCACTGCCGCGCCCGATGCGGGATA
>JAHZEF010000222.1:0-1442 GCA_019422005.1 Clostridiales bacterium | reverse complement strand
TGAACTGCACGAGCTGACCGTCACCGACCGGAACGGCGCCGAACTGAGCCTTACCGATGCGGGCGGCGGCAGGTTCACGTTTGTCATGCCCGCCTCCAGGGTCGCGGTGTCCGCCAGCTTCCTCCCTTCAGATTCCAGGAATCCTGCTTTTACGGACGTCTCTGAAAGCGACTTCTTCCATGACGCGGTGCATTGGGCGGTATCCAGAGGCATCGCCTCCGGCGTTTCCGCATCCGCCTTCAGGCCCGACGCCGTCTGCACCCGGGCCCAAATGGTGACCTTCCTCTGGCGCGCCGCCGGCTCCCCAAAGAGTTCCGGCAGCCATCCCTTCAGCGATGTTCCGGACGGCGCCTACTACAGTGACGCAGTTCTGTGGGCCGTGGAAAACGGCATTGCCCGCGGCACCGGCCCTGAAACCTTCAGCCCCAACGACGCTGTGACCCGCTGCCAGGCCGTCGCCTTCCTGTACCGGGCGGCCGGCGCCCCGGCGGTATCCGGCAGCAGCTTCAGCGACGTGCCGGCCGGAGCATGGTATGCCGATGCCGTGGCCTGGGCCGCGGCAAGCGGTGTCACCAACGGCACCGGAAACCATCGGTTCAGCCCCAGCGACGCCTGCACCCGCGGTCAGATCGTCACCTTCCTCTATCGGGATATGGCAGGCTGATACCTTTCAGCAATCAAGGGAGGCCTGCCCTTCACCGTGCCGGAAATCCCCCTGTTTTCAGATGAAAACAGGGGGATTTCATAATTTTGCACACCGCGCGCCATTATCTTTCTGTATTGACGCGGCCCTTCATTTCCTCCGGCATTGCCAGATAGCAGCATCCGTAGATTCCCGCATCGTTGCCCAGCTCCGCCAGGCGGAACTCCGTATCCGCAAATGCAAAGAACGCATATCTGCGGTCGTATCTCCGGCTGACGTCCCGCCGCACCTCCCCCGCTCTGGAAACCCCCCCGCCGATCAAAAACACCTCCGGATCCGCCACGCAGGAAATCATCGAGCAGGCGCGTCCCATCATTTCCCCGAAGAACTCCAAAATTTCCAGCGCCACGGCGTCGCCGGCTTTCGCAGCGTCCAGAATATCCTTGGCCGTCAGCTCCGTCCGCTCCCGCAGCACCGTGCTTCTGGCATCCTCTGCCAGCACCTTTTTGGCCTTTCGTACCAACCCGGTGGCCGACACGTACTGCTCCAGGCATCCGCCCTTGCCGTCCACCGCAATTTCCGGCTCGTCCGGCGTCATCATCAGGCTGCCGATCTCGCCGCCGGCCCCGTGCCGGCCGGATACCACCGCGCCGTTGCAGAGAATTCCGCCTCCCACCGCCGTTCCCAGCGTGATCATCACCAGATTGCGGCAGCCCCGTCCTGCGCCCTTCCAAAGCTCTCCCAGGGCGGCCACATTCCCGTCGTTCTCCACCCTGACCGGGACTCCCATCAGCGTCTG
>JAHZEF010000221.1 GCA_019422005.1 Clostridiales bacterium | reverse complement strand
TCCCGTGCGCTCTATACCAGGTTCCACAGCCGCCTGCCCCTCACTCCGTATCTTCTCGGCAGCGGGCTGCTTTGCATTGCCAGTTACCTGACGGCCGCCCTTGCCGCCAACCCGGTTCTGGGACTGTTGGGCTGCGGGTTCTGCGGCTTTTCCGTCGGCATGCTCTGGCCGGGCACCATGTCCATGGCGTCCGCCCGGTTCCCCCGGGGCGGGGCCGCCATGTTTGCGCTGCTCTCCCTGGGAGGGGATCTGGGCTGCAGCGCCGGCCCCACTGTGGTGGGCCTGGCCGCCAGCGCCGCCGGCGGCCGCATGCAGGCGGGCCTTTTGGCCGGTCTCGTCTTTCCGATCCTGCTGCTGCTGGGCCTCCTGCTCTGCTTCCGGCCAGGCCGCTCCGCTCCCGAACAACCTGAATAACCCGTCGCGGCGTGCCGGTCGTTCCCGGTACGCCGCGACAATTTCATATCCGGATACAATGGAAGTCCCCACGGGGTTCATCCCCGCCCCTTCTTCCGGGCCGGAACCCGCCGGGGGCGGGCTGAAAGCCCCGGTCCCGCAACCGGGGGAGGCGCCGTTATTTCGGCACTGCCACCACCACTCGGATCTGGCCGCCGGCCGGATAGCCGAAGTCGTCGCAATATCCCGTCAGCCGATAGGCCGCAGGATCCGAGACGGTACTCAGATTGGCCGTAAAATAGTCCCCGTCCTTCTGAATATACACCTGAACCGACTCGCTGACGTCGTATTTCTGGCCGGAAGCCGCGGCAGAAGTGGCGCTGAGCTCCGTCAGATTCAATTTGGTCAGATTCCGGATGCCCGCAACCTTCCCTTCCTCATAGCTGAACATGGCCGCGCCCTTTGACACGCTGTAGACCGTATTGGCAGAGCTGACCACAGTCTCGCTGCCGTTGATCATGCAGGTATAGCTGCTGGAAACGCCGCCGGTTCCCACCGTCTCCCGGGATTCGGTCACCAGGCCATACGCCGCCGCATCGCCGGTGGCGTCGCGCAGAATCAGGTGCGTGATTTCATCCTGCGCATTGCGGCCGCAGTACAGAACGTTTCCGGTGCTGAGGCTGCTGCCCGCCAGACGGCTGGGATAAATCCGCACGGCATTGCCGTATTTGTCCGTATCCAGGATTTCCACCGTCTCTGCAAATTCCAGATCCCCCAGGCGGGTGGCGCTGCTGTTGACCTTTCCGCTGACGCCCTTGCCGGACAGGCGCGATACGGTGGACTTGGCGCTGTAGTCCACCTGCACCAGGCTGCCGGCGGCATAGGTGCCGGAGGACGTTTCAAACGAGCGCTCCACACCGTCGGTGCAGAACACGGTTACCACCTTTCCCACAATCACAGAGCCGTCCGCCGCGCTGACCGACTGATTCTTGGTTCCGGTGACCACGCCGTAGTAAACGCCGGAAGCCGCCTCCGCATCACAGACGTCCGCCACGCCGCCGTTCATCCCCAGCAGCAGCGTCACCGTGTCGCCCACGCTGTAAGCCCCCTGGGTGGAAAGCTTGTACGCGGCCCCGGAACTCTCAATAGGGTAGGAAACCCCGGCTACGGTCACGGAGGTCGGCGCCGTTGCGGAGGGGGATGCCGCCGTATACGTACCGGTAACCCGGTTGGAGTAGATCCAGACCGTCCGGAGATTGGCATTGTAATAATAGACGTCATAGGGATTTGCCGCCGTCAGCTCCGAAGGCGCCCCGTTGCGATACACCGTAATCCCGTCGGTTCCAAACGGCAGCCCCGCCGCAATGGATCCGCCCGTCAAAGTGAACGGCCCCTCCGTGTCGGCGCTGACCAGCGACGCATAATCCACATGGCCCGAATCATCCAGCGTATAGCCCAGCGTCCGGGCATAAATCTGGCCATCCTTGGTCTGGGCCGACATCAGGTTATAAAAGAGGTACGCGCAGTCGCTGCGGGTCATGGTTTCCCCTCTGGCCGTGGAAAACCCGGTATGCAGCCCCAGCGCATTGAACTTGGAGAGCTGCGCCGTCGGGTAGGAGCCGGCCAGATCCGAGGCCGTATATCCCAGCAGCCGCAGCGCCACGGTGGCCGCCTCCTCCAGGGTAATCGTCTGATTGGGCCGGAAGGTCCCGTCCATGTAGCCGACAAACCAGCCGTTTTCCACACAGACTTTAATATACTCCACCGCCCAATGGCTGCTCTTGACATCCTTGAACAGGGAATACCCGCTGGATCCGCCCACCGTGTCCCGGTAGCTGGAGGCCGCCACCAGCATTTTGCAGAACTCCGCGCGGGTCACGTTGGCCGACAGGTTCATATTGCCGTTCTGATCGCCGACCATGATGCCCAGCGCCCGGACCATGCTGACCGCATCCACAGTGCCGCCGTCTTCCGCGGCGGCCGGCAGCGCCAGCAGCCCTGCCAGCAGGCAGACGGACAGAAGCAGCGCAATCATTTTTTTCATTTGAAATTCCTCCTACTCGTACCGCAGCGCGTCGATGGGATTCAGCAGCGCCGCCTTTTTCGCCGGGAGATAGCCGAAAAGAATGCCGATGCCCACGGAAATGCCGACCGCCATCAGGATCGATGCTGCGGAAGGCGTAACCGCCATCTCCACCTGCATCAGCGACGTGATCAGGACGGTCGCCACCGAGGAGAGCGCTTCGCCCAGCAGGATTCCGACCACGCCGCCCAGCGCGCTGGTGGTGGCTGCCTCAATGACAAACTGGCTCATGATAAAGCGCTCCTTGGCGCCCAGCGCCTTCCGGATGCCGATTTCCCGGGTGCGCTCGGACACGGAAACCAGCATAATATTCATAATGCCGATTCCGCCGACCACCAGGGAAATGCCTGCGATCACAGCCAGAATGGTGATCATCACATTGAGCATATCGCTCATCATATCCAGCATCTCAGCCATGGAGATCACCATATATGCATTCTCGTCGTCAAAGATCTCATACAGTGCGTTTTCCACAACCTCTTTGCTGGCCGCGGCATTGTCCACGTCTGTAACCGTCAGCGTGTAGCTGTTGATATTGCCGGTATAGCTCAGCCTGGAGGCGGTGGAATAGGGGAGGTAGACCGCATCGTCGGTGCTGGCCTCCGTACTGTCTGCCGCCTCCTCCAGCACGCCGACAA
>JAHZEF010000220.1 GCA_019422005.1 Clostridiales bacterium | reverse complement strand
ATACCGGCAGCGAAATTGCGTCCATCGCATATACCACATCCTCCAGCGGGATCTCCAGCCGCCGGGAAATTTCCTCCATGGACGGTTCGCGGTTGTTTTCCGCAATCATCTGCTCCTTGCACTGCAAAACCTTATAAGCCGTATCGCGCACTGAGCGGCTGACACGGATTGTGCTGTTATCCCGCAGATACCGCCGGATTTCTCCGGCGATCATGGGTACACCGTAGGTGGAAAACCGTACCAGCTTTGTCTCGTCAAAATTTTGAATCGCCTTCAGGAGACCAATGCATCCGACCTGAAACAGGTCGTCCGGATTCTCCCCGCGGCCGATAAACTTCTGAATGACCGACAGAACCAGCCGCAGATTCCCCTCCACCAGCCGCTGCCGCGCCTGCTCGTCCCCTTGCTTGCTCCTGCGCAGCAGTTCGACCATTTCGTCGTTTTTCAAGGTTTTGAGCTTTGCGGTATTGACGCCGCAGATTTCGACTTTTCCCTGCATCCAAGTTACCTCCGAGAACTACTTTCTGTCAGTATTTCCCGGGCGGCGAATTTGATACAGAAAAAAGCGGCGGCGGGCGAATTTTGCCCGCCGCCGTGGCGCAGAAATCAATATTTTGTCATATGGGGCGGCGGCCGGAACCAGGCCGCGCGTTTCCGGTTTAAATCAGCCAGCTGCGAACCCATGGAACCCTGCGCAGCAGAGCCCAGACCAGAACGCTGCAGCCAAAGGCGGCCGCAGCCGTCAGCGGAATGGACAGAATACACGGCGCCAAGCGAACAGTCCAGCCCAAGTCTGTAAACAGGTGCAGAAACGCCATATGCGCCAGATAAATGCAAAACGACGCGTTCGACACGGTCTCCAGGCCCGCTGCAAGCCTGTCGGGCACCTGCACGCGCCGCGCCAGCACAAACAGGCCGGCCGCCTGCAGAAACACCCCCAGCGTCTTCCCCTCCAGGAACCCGTTATACAGCGCGCCCTGACGCAGGGAGGCCCACAGCGTCGCTCCAAACACAAACAGAAACCCTCCGGCTGCCGACAGGATCCCCACTGCCGCCCGTTCCGGCGGCCAGGCCGTCAGATAATACCCCAGCAGGCCGTATCCCAGCGCCGTGTACGTGGTATTCAAGGGCCACTGCTCCGGAACCGCCAAAGGCGCCGACGGCCAGTTTCCCGCCAGCGTCGGCGCAAGAATACCAAGCGCCAGCCAGAGAAGCAGCAGATATTGCAGGTCGCGCCTGGATGCATGGCGGACAATCAGCCTGCCAATCGGCACAAACGCATAAAACACCAGCATAATCCGAAGGTAGTAGAGATGCGTTTCGTCCTCCAGGCGCAGCAGCTGGAGGGCGCCGTCGGCAAGCGCCTGCATCGTCACGGCGCCCGCCCGCGCAATTTCAATGAGCTTGTAGCATGCGCCCCAGACAATCAGCGCCGTCAGAATCCGCAGCCAGTACCGGCCATACAGCTTTCCGAGCGGCAGTTCCCGCCGCGGATTCAAAAACAGCGCGCCGCTGCACATCAGGAACAGCGGGACTGCCGCTCTGGAGGCAGTGCTCCAAAACAGCGTACACAGCCAGTCGGCCGAGGCAAACGGAGACCAGAATCCGCCGCTGCTGGCATGAATCAGCAGGACGCAGGCAATGGCCAGAGTTTTGATCAGATCAATGGAACGGTCCCGGCATTGCCGGGCCGGCCGCCCTGCGCACATCCTATTCCCCCCTTTTCCCATTACGCCTCATCCAGGACGCTGACACATTCACGCAGCACCGCTCCGGCGATGGACGCGCAGACGCTGCTGCCGGAGCCGGCGTTTTCCACCACCACAATGAACGCCAGCGGATATGCCTCTTCCTGCACAAATCCCGCAAACGTCGCATGGGGCGTTAGATCGCCGCCCACCTCGGCCGTGCCGGATTTCGCACAGACATACAGATCCGGAAAGTTTCCGGCGCCGTATACGCTGACCACATTGTTGCGCATCATCTCCGCCAGGCGCTCACATGTCTGCGGCTGCAAAAGCTGCTCCGTCATACTCCGGGACGCGTGATAATCAGACGTCATCTTCCTGCTGTCAACCTGCTCCATCAGATAGGGCTCGGCGGCGCTTCCGCCTCCCGCCACAATTCCCATCAGCCGCATATACCCGCAGGGATTGATCAGATCCGTATACTGCCCGATGCCGGACCAGGCCAGATCCACCTGCGCCGCGTCGGTCAAATCAAAATTGCCCCGCGCGGTTTGATAGCCGTCCACAAAAAAGCTTTCCGTGATTCCCAGCTTCTCCGCATATTCCGTCAGAAGTTCCGGCCCCAGCTGCAGCGCAATCTGTCCAAACGCCACATTGCAGGATTTGGCCAGCGCGGTTTCCAGGTTGATCGTCCCGTGGACGCCGTTGCAGGCAACCGTATCGCCTTCCACGGAAAAGGAACCGCTGCAGGAAAACGTCTGTTGGCCGATATCCGGGATCTGTTCCAGCGCAGCCGCCGCGGTGAGCAGTTTGAAAATGGATCCCGGTACAAACGGGCCATGGGAAACCCGGTTGACATACACGCCGATATAAGCCCCTGACAAATCCCCTGCAATATCCGGCACATGATCGGGATCATACGCCGGAGATGAGACGGCGCAGAGAATTTCGCCGGTTTCATAATTATAAACGCCTACCGTACCGGCCCGGCCGCCCAGAGCGGCCAGCGCCGCCGCCTGCACGCGCGCGCTGATGGTAAGCTGCGCCGTGCTGATTTTTCCGGACAGGCTGTAGGTACCGCTGAGAAAATCGTAGCCCACCAGCGCGTCGGCATACTCGGACAGCAGCGGCGCCGCGATATATCCCTCCCGGTCCCCCAGCAGATGCAGCGTCGCTTTCCGAACCTCGGCGTCTTCCGCATAGACCCGGCCGTCGGTGCTGTCCAGCAGGACAACACCGGAACGGTCCGTAATGACGCCGCTGTTCAGGTTTCCGCCGGAATAGACGTGCGGGCTTCCTGGGAATACCGCCCACTCGCCGCCCCTGACCAGATAGCTGATCACAAACACCGCCATTCCCACAACCAGGACAGCAGCCAGAAGCAGCGCCGCCACAGAGCGGTTGGACACCTTTTTCATACAGCCTCTTCCTTTCCGCCGCGGGCAGGCAGCTTGATGGCAAAGCTGGCGTTCTGCCGTGTATCGCAGGCCTTGACAAACGCCAGGAG
>JAHZEF010000022.1:20922-25115 GCA_019422005.1 Clostridiales bacterium | reverse complement strand
GGCGTTTTACCAGGAACCCTGGGCGCTTCCGGACGTCCTGCACTTTGAAAATTATTACAATGCCTGGGTCACGTCGGAGTTTGGCAGCTACTTTCTCAACAGCGCCCTTGTTGTGGCGGCTGCGGTCCTGCTGTCCCTTCTGATGGCGGCGACAACGGCGTATGTGTTTGCCAAATACAAAATGCGCGGCCTGCGCACCGTGGAAAATATTTATGTGACCTTGATGATGATTCCCCAGGTGCTGATTCTGATCCCGCTGTTCTTCCGGCTGAACGCCGTTCACCTGATCGACCGCCTGTGGGTGCTGATTCTGCTCTACGCGGTACAGGCCATCCCATTTGCGGTTTTCCTGCTGGTGGGATTCATACGGCGCATCCACGGCTCTTTCCTGGAGGCCGCGGCGATCGACGGCTGTTCGGAGTTCCAGGTGTTTTTCAAAATCGTCCTGCCCATGATCAAACCGGGGCTGTTTATCGCGGCGATCGTGAATTTCATGAGCATTTGGAACGAATACATTCTGGCAATTACCCTGATCAAAAGCGAAAGCAAATTCACCATTCCGGTGGGCCTGCGCAACCTGACGGTTTCCATGCAGTACGGGGTCGATTTCGGCGCGCTGTTTGCCGGGCTGGTGATTGCCATGGTGCCGGTGCTGATCCTGTACGGGATTTTTCAAAAGCAGCTGCAGGAAGGAATGGCGTCCAGCAGCGGAGTTAAGGAGTAAGAGATGGGGGAACAGAAACTGCAGGTCAGCCTGCGGCTGCGGGAGCAGCACAAGGATCAGGCGCGTATGGCCGCGCTGCTGGCGTCGCTGGCACAGTGGGACGGCGCCTGCGACGAGCTTTGGTTCTCGTCTGATTACGGATTTCCGGAGCTGGAAGTCCATCAACGGCATGCCGAACAGATGGGGGAAGCGGCGGCCCTGGCCAGGGCGCAGGGCCTGGAGGCCAGCCTCCAGCTGAGCAATACCATCGGCCACGATGATGCGGAGCGCGCCTTGAACCACCGGGGGCTCCGGTGGCAGCGGATGACCGGGCCGGACGGAACGGAAGCGTCCTGCTCCAGCTGCCCGCGTGATCCGGACTTCCATGCCTATCTCCGGGAGATGGTGTCTCTCTATGCAGCCTGGAAGCCGAAATACGTTTGGGCGGACGATGATTTGCGTATGGCAAACCATTTCCCGGTAAAGCAGGGCTGCTTCTGCCGCCGCTGCCTTTCGGAGTTCTCCCGGGAAACCGGACGGGACTGGGAGCGTGAGGCGCTGGCGGCGGAACTCAATCACGGCAATCCGGAATGGCGCGCCGCATGGGTGCGGTTCTGCCGGGACAGCATGGCCGGCGTGATGAGGACGGTCTGCCGCGCGGTCATGGCGGTTTCACCGGATTCCGTGGTGGGCTTTGAACACGGCGGGTTCGACTGGTGCAGCTACACGGGCGGCGACCACGAGCCGGTGTTCCGTACCATTCTCGAGGAGACCGGCCGCGCCCCGGCGAGCCGTCCGGGCGCCGGGTATTATCACGACCATGCCCCGCGGGAACTTCTGGATAAAGCATACAGCCTTCAGCTTCAGAATACGCGCCTGCCATCCTATGTGACGGACATCCGCCCGGAAATTGAAAACTTTACCCATACGGCCATGGGAAAATCCCCGTATGGTACGATGCTGGAGGCGTCCTGTTATCTGGCCTGCGGATGCGGCCATCTGAGCTTTGCAACCATGATGATCGACCATGAGCCGCTCTCATACCATGAGAAGATGTTCCGCAGCATGGCGCAGTGGCGGCCGTTTTGGCAGCGGTATCTGGAGCTGCGCGGCGAGGCGCGCCCTTCCGGGCTGAGAATTGCCTATTCCCGGCAGCATTTCCTGCGGCGCCTTGGTGAGGGAGAGGAGGACTTTGCCTGGGCCATGAAGCCGTTCCAGGGCTGCCTGCAACTGCCGGCCATGGGTCTGGCGCTCTGCTTTGAAGAGCGCCAGGACGACGCGCTTCTGCTGCATCCGGATGCGGCGGATGGCATGGATGAGGCGGAACTGCGCCGCATATTTGCCGGCGGCGTGGTCACCGACGGCGAAACCATCCACCGGCTCCAGGCGCGGGGCCTGGGATATCTGACCGGTGTCCGGGCGACGCGGCTTGCAGACAACAGCGTCTATGAGCGCATGTCCGGCAGCCCGCGGAACGGGGCCTTTCAGGGGCAGCTGTGGATGCAGTATTTCTATGGCGAGGCGATCTATGCGCTGGAAGCGGAGAACCCGCCGGAGGTACTGGGGGACTATGTAAACGGCGACGGGGAGCCGGGCGGTGCGGCGACGCTTTTGACGGAAACGCCCGCAGGCGGCAGGCTGGCGGTATTCGGCTACCCCTTCTGGAGCCCGCTGGTTTCCTCGGCCAGGCGCAATCAGATCTTTGAAGCGGTGGACTGGGTTTCCGGCCGCACGCTTCCGGTTCGTCCGGAGGGGTTTGCGCAGCATGTCTTCTTCCCCTGCAGCCTGCCGGACAACAGGCTGCAGTGTGTGACGGTCCTGAATGCCAGCATCGGGCCGTCGCCGGCTGCGGTGGTCCGCCTGCGCCATGCGGCGGGCCGGCCGTACTTTGTCTGCCCGGGTCAGCCTGAAACTGCACTGGAGACGCGGACCCTGCAGGGGGAACAGGTTGTTTCCCTGCCGGAAATGCCTCCTTACGGCATAGGGATCCTCTATTGCAAACCGGACGGCGACGGCGCGGCGGTATCCTGAAAGCTCCGCCCGGCGCCGGCAATGATTTCCGGCGCCTCCAAGGGCAGGCCGGAGGATGCCCGGCGGTTTGTCCGGGCCTGCCCGGTGTTTCCAATCAGCGCGCCTGCAAAAACGGCCTTTGACATCAGTCCGGCCGGATGGAACAGTAACAGTGGTCTTCACAGAGGAAAGGAATGAAATGATATGAAACGATCGATCTCCCTTCTGCTGGTAATCACCCTGCTCTGCGGCCTGCTGGGTACGGCGGCATACGCCGTCCCCGGGCAATCCGCCCAATCCGATGAGAATACGGAATATCTGATTTTTGACGGCGCCCCGCTGATGGATATCAGCTACGGAAAAGACGCCGGGGATCAGATTACATTTGCTGCCCGCGAAATGCGCGACACGCTGAAAGCGGTGAGCGGCGCGTCCGTCCACATTGGTGTGGAAGACTATGAAAGCGATCAGGTCAGCGCTTTTTTGCTGGAGGATGCAGTTTCCGTCTCGGAAAACGGCGCGTATCCGGTTTTTGTTTCGCTGGCCAATCCCGGTGCGCAGGCGGTCTCTGTTACATTGGAGCAGACGGGCGGTAGCCCGCTCTCTGTGGAGATGGCACAGGAGGTTGCGCTGGAGGCCGGGCAGCGGAAAACCGTCGGAGGCCTTCTGCATGTACCTGCCGGGGCCGCCAACGGCCAGTATGAGGTCACGCTGACAGCCGTGCCGGACAGCGGCGCGGCCCGGGAAATGCAGCTTTCCGTCGATCTGAACCGCAACCTGATCCGGAACGCCTCGTTCGAAGACGGGGAGGCCACAGTCTGGGATGTCGGCACCGTTGTAACGGACCAGGCCCATACGGGAAACTGTTCCATGAAGCTGACCCTGAGCGGGGAATGGATTATTGCGGCGTATACGGTTTCGGGGCTGGAACCGGGGCAGACGTATACATTTTCTGCGTATGTCAAGAGTGCGGCGGATGCAGAACTGGGAATCTATTCCCAGTTCATCGAGCCGTCCAACATCGCCCCGCCGTCGGCGCAGATCCCCCGCGCGGTTACAACGGACTGGACCAAGGTGAAATGGGAGTATACAACGGCAGAGAGAGAAGACGCCGACAGCAGTTCCATGCAGATTTCGCTGATCATCAACGCCTACGGTTCCGGAGAGGTCTGGGTCGATGACTTGGATCTCAGCATTGCAGGGGAGGATGAGCCGGCCAATCTGATCCCGAATGCGGATCTGGAAAGCGAAACGCAGACATTCTGGTATCAGATGACGCCGGATGATCTGCAGCATCACAGCGGCGGCCGGTCCATCCGGCTGGAGCGGGCTGCCAATGACGCATTTACCATTGGCTCCGCCTATCTGCCCCTCGCCGAGGCGGGGGCCACATATACATTTTCCGCATGGGTCAGGGGCAGCGAACCGGACGGGAGGTTCTATATGCAGTTCCTAGAGGATGCGGACGGCGCGATCTCCG
>JAHZEF010000022.1:17069-20912 GCA_019422005.1 Clostridiales bacterium | reverse complement strand
CTGCAGTACCGCCGGACACCGGGGCGCAGACGCCTGCGGCAGTCCCGGAGAGCACCGTCGGCGTATCGGGGGAGGACGGCATGCATCTTGTGCTGGCAACGCCGGAGTCCCATCCCGATGTCGCGGCGCTGTTCCCGGATGATATGGCCTATCTGCAGGATTCCGACGGCTTTGCTGTTCGCCGTACAGGCAATACCATCTATATTCTGGGTACGGAGGAAAAGGGCGTTTTAAACGGCGTGTACGATTTCCTCACAGAACATACGGGGATTCTCTGGACCAGGGCCCGCAGCAGCGGGACTCTGTATGAAGCCCAGGCTGATCTCGCGCTGGAAACGTACAACTACCGCGAAAAATCGCCGTTTGAGATCCGGGGCTGGAACCTGACCGGCCAGGGCATGGAGGCCCGCTATCATTCGGACGACGCCACGGAACGGATGCTGGCGCGCAACAAGCTCAACAGCAAGCTGGCAGAGATTGTGTATTCCTACAACTGGAATTACACCGATCCCATGGGCATCGAGCCGCAGCTGCTGGGACACAATCTGGAATTCTGGCTGCCCAATACGCCCAATTTTACGGAGCATCCCGAATGGTTCAACACGGATGAAAACGGGACCCCTGTTCCGGTTTCCGCACAGACGCAGATCAACTTTTTCAGCGCCGAAGCGGCCGACGCGGTGGCCGAAAACATGATCCGGTTTGCCGAAACGTACGGCAAGGACACCATCGGCATCGGCATCAACGACAACCGGAATTTCAGGCAGAACGGCCTGGAAAAGCAGCCGTTCACCACGGAAGAAGGCGTGACGGTGGAACCGGCCGACCCGGCCTACCTGTCTACAGTCTACTATACGTTCCTCAACCGGGTGGCCAGACAGGTCCGCGCGGCGCTGCCGGATGTCAAAATTATGACCTTTGCCTACTTCTTTACGGAGACGCCGCCGAAGATCAGCGATCTGGAGGATAATATTGTCATTGTCCTCGCGCCGATCACCGGCGATGACCGGGAGCCCATAAACACGGAGAAGGAAAATCCCAATAACGCCTGCCATGAGAACCTGCTGGCGTGGTGTGAACTGACCCGCAATATCATTCTGTATCATTATTACGGCTGTTTCCTGTATCAGGGGGATCTGGACTATGAGCGTCCCATCGCAAAAAAGGTGCAGGCCGATCTGCAGTATTACCGCGACCTGGGCCTGCTGGGCATCCTGCCGGAGGGCCGGGTGGATGTTTCGGAGATTGACTGGGGCGTCAATGCCCTGCAGTTTTGGCTGATCAATCAGCTTTTCTGGGATCCGGATGCGGATCTTGCCGCGCTGACGCAGGATTTCTGCCGCAAAGCGTATGGGGATGCCGCGGACGATATGCTGGCGTATTATGCGCTGATTGAGGAGGGATGGAATCAGTTTGACGATCCTGTCAACTATTCGACCACAAATCAAACGTATTATGGGAAGTTTGTAATCCAGGCAGGAATTGCGGAAGCGGCGCAGGCTGCGCTGGACCGGGCCTGGGCCGCGGCAGATCCTGCCGCCCGCACACGGATCCGGCCGATCAAGGAGTCCTTTGAGCGCGGCGTCCAGAGCCATGAGGTGGTGACGGCGTCGGCATCCTACACGGATGCGGGGAAAGAGGCGCTGACCGCGTCGTTTGATTTCACCCAGGGGCCGTGGGCCGAGGCGGAGGTCATCGACAGGTTCCTGATTTCCGGCACCACGGAGGTTCCCGACACCTCCAGGACGGAAACGCGGCTTCTGTGGGATGAAACCAACCTCTATGTGGCATATCAGAATTTCGACGATAAGATGGAATCCTGTGTCACCACACCGGTTGATCCGGATACAAACTGGTGGGTGGAGAACTATACGGACGATGTGGAAACGTTTCTGGCGGCCTCGCCGGACGTCACCGGCTATCGGGCGTTTATGTCCAACTCGGACGGGGACCGCCTGCTCTATGAGAATACGGTAAACGGCCCGGTCGCTGTTGAGAACGGCGGGGCGGGCTGGGAGGCCTACGGCCGGCGCTATGACGACCGCTGGGCGGTGATCCAGGTGATCCCGCTGGCACAGTTCGGTGTGGACGGTACCTCTGCGGACGCTGTCTATGGATACTTTTTCCGGTCTTACCATATCGGGGAAGAAGGCGCACGGGGTGTGATTGCCTGGTGCGGCGCCGGAGCCTGGAGCGCCGCGGATCTGCGCGAGATCAAGCTGACCGGCCGGCCGGATCCGGATGTTCCATCCGGCGGAAACGGCGCAGCGGCGTTCTGCACGGTAACGTTTGAGACGAACGGAGGCAGCGAAACCGGCAGGATCAGGGTTCAGAGGGGCCATGCCGCAGCTGCACCGGCGGAGCCGGAAAAGGGCGGTTATACATTTGCGGGATGGTTTACCGACCGGGACTGCACCAGGGCGTATGATTTTTCGTCCAGGGTTACAAAAAACATGACGCTTTATGCCAAATGGATTGCAGATACGGCGGAAGGCCAGTGGATCAGCCCGTTTGCAGATGTGGGGGAAAGCGACTGGTTTCATGGCGCCGTCAGGTATGTAACGGCGAACGGCCTGTTCCGCGGGACGGCGGCGGATACGTTCGCGCCCCATGGGACGGTTACCCGCGGGATGCTGGTAACCGTGCTGTGGAGGGCGGAACAGGAACCGGCTGCCACCTCCGCCATGACCTTCGCAGATGTGGATCCGGACGCATATTACGCAGCGGCTGTGCGCTGGGCGGCGTCTGCCGGTGTGGCGGAGGGTCACAGTGCGGCGGCCTTTGCGCCGGAGGAGCCGGTTACCCGGGAACAGGCGGCGGCGATCCTGGAACGGTATGCCGCTTTGCGGGGCGCACAGCCTGGAAATGCGGGGAGCCTGTCCCCGTTTGCCGATGCGGACCGCATTTCGCCATGGGCGAGGGAAAGCGCCGCATGGGCTGTGGGAGCAGGGATCCTGTGCGGCAATGGCGGCGGGATGCTGGATCCCCTGGGCTGCCTCACCCGTGCGGAAGCTGCGGCGATGCTGCAGAGGCTTTTGGAGATGTGACCGCTTGGCCGGCCCGCGTTCTGAACCGGTATTGCGCGGTGCGCCGATCCGACCGGGGACGGCGGGCCGGGAAGCAGAAGCGGACAGGAAAGCAGTCAGACAATCGGCCCGCAGCAGGCGGACCTGGAATTGTAAGAATTGGAGGAATCACAACATGAAGATCTATATTGCAGAAAACAAGGAGGCGCTGGGCGCTTCCGCGGCGGCGCTGATTGCCGGGCGGCTGCGCCGGGCTGTGGAGGAGCGGGGAGAGGCACGGCTGGTGCTGTCCACCGGGATGTCCCAGTTTGAGACGCTGGAGGCCCTGATTCAGGAGAATGTGCCCTGGGAATGTGTTACCATGTTCCATCTGGATGAATACATCGGCCTGCCGCAGACCCATATCGCTTCGTTCCGCAGATACCTCAGGGAACGCTTCACCGGCCGCGTATCCCTGCGGGAAGCGGTGTTTGTGGACGGGGAGGGCGATGTGGAAGGCAACATTGCCCGTCTCACTGCAAAGCTGCGGGAGGCGCCGGTGGATGTGGGCGTCGTCGGAATCGGGGAGAATGCGCATGTGGCGTTCAACGATCCGCCCGCGGACTTTGAGAACCGGGAGGCGTATCGGGCGGTGACGCTGGATGAGGCCTGCCGGAAGCAGCAGGTGGGCGAAGGATGGTTTGCTGCGGTGGAGGATGTGCCCCGTCAGGCGATCTCCATGACGCCGTATCAGATTATGTGCTGCAAGTGCATTGTTTCGCCGGTTCCGAGGGCGGTGAAAGCCGATGCGATTTTCAAAGTCCTGTCGGCAGACCGG